>NZ_JAFCMA010000028.1:0-126249 GCF_018130125.1 Bradyrhizobium sp. AUGA SZCCT0177
AGCTAACGCTTCCGAGGGGCGACGGTGGCAATAGAGGCCGTCTCACCGGGGAGAGCGCGTCATAAGCCGTAAAGCCATTGCGCAGGGAATGTCGGATGCTCTCCGCTGCCCTGTATGCTCGTGTGCACCATCTTGTTGCACAATCGCACACGAGACCGCGGGTGCAGCGCGCATCCGGCATTCCCTGCGCCCTCTGAAATTTTGGGGGCGAAGAATTTGAAAGCCTCGGGCGCAATGCGTCGCGAGAATGCGAAACTATATCCACGTCGTCCCGGCGAAGGCCGGGACCCATACGCCGCGGCCTATCGGTTAGAGCGCCGGCGTTAGTGACCTTCGACAGCAACGACCGCCGCGGCGTATGGGTCCCGGCTCAAGGCCGGGACGACGAATCCCTAAAATTCTATCGATCCCGATCAATCAACATTCACGATACGTCTTAAGCCACAAGGAACTCCTTATCCGGTAGCTTGGCGGACGGTCATCACCGCAAGGCCCTGGGGTCCTATGACAGCATTAACCAACAAGACTCCGTCCAAGCGCCGGCTGCTGCTGGCGTCGGATCGGAGCGATCAAAGCAGCGAACTGGCCGGCATTCTGCAGTCGGTCGGCCAAGTGGACATGATCGCCACGACGGATATTCCCGACGCGCCGGCGCGCGATCTCTCCGGCATCGTGGTCGACATCAATTTGCGCTCGGCCGAGAGCGTGCAGATGGTGCGCAACAAGCTGCGCACCGAAGCCTATCGCGAAATGCCGCGGCTGTTCGTGCTGGCGGACGCGCTGCATCACGGGTCGATGCAGGCCTGGGCGCTCGGCGCCACCGACACCATCGCGCGCCCGTTCGACGCGCAGGGCATCCTGCAGCGCATCCGGGCGGCCTTTCCGGACGACAGTTCATACAACGAGACCGACCGCGGCAAGGCGCTGAACCGGGGCGTCGAAGCCGCGCACGGCGTCATGGTCAGGATTTTCAACGGCATGCGGGCCGGCGAGCCGCTGAAATTCAGCGACATCGTGCAGGCCGAAAACAAGATTCTGAAAGCCATCAAGCACACCTCGCTGCGTGAATGGCTGACGACCGTCGGCTGCCACCACACCGACAGCTATCGGCATTGCCTGTTCGTGACCGGCTTTGCGGTCGCGTTCGCCCAGCATCTCGGCATGCGCGAGGACGACCAGCGCCGTCTCGCCCGCGCCGCGCTGTTGCACGACGTCGGCAAGGCGTTCATCCCGGTCGCGATCCTCGACAAGCCGGATCCGCTGACGCCGGAGGAAATGGAAGAGATGCGCCAGCACCCGCGGCGCGGCTATGACGCGCTGGCGGCGCAAGGTGGTTTTCCGCCGGAAATGCTCGACGTGGTGCTGCACCACCATGAATTCCTCGACGGCACCGGCTATCCCGACGGCCTCTCCGGCAAGGAGATCAGCGACATCGTGCGCCTGACGACCATCGTGGACATCTACGCCGCCCTCGTCGAGAAACGCGCCTACCGGCTGCAGTTCACCCACGTCAAGGCGTTCGGGGTGATGGAAGAGATGGGCGACAAGCTCGATCAGCACCTGCTGCAGGCCTTCCGCCCGATCGCGTTCGGTTATGGGTGAGAGCCCGTCATTCCGGGGCGATGCGCAGCATCGAACTACGGTGCGCAATTGCGCACCTGAGAATCTCGAGATTCCCCGGTGCGCAATTGCGCACCTGAGGTCTGGTCCTTCGGACCATCCCGGAATGACGTGCTAAGGCGCACGTTACTCCAGCAACTTCCGCAATTCCGCCTTCGCCACCTTCTCCAGCGTCGAGCGCGGCATCTCGTCGACGAAGATGATCTCGCGCGGCACCTTGAAATCGGCCAGCGCATTGCGACAGGCCGCCATCACGGCATCATGCAGATCGGCCGGCGCGGCCGCGACGCCCGCCAGCGGAATGATGAACACGACCGGCACCTCGTCCAGCATCGGATGATTCTTCGCCACCACCGCGGCCTCGCGCACTCCGGGCACCAGCGCGACCACCTGCTCGATCTCGGAGGCCGCGACGTTCTCGCCGCCGACCTTCAGCATGTCCTTGGCGCGGTCGCCGAACTTGATGAAGCCGTTGTCCAGCAGCGTGACGCGGTCGCCGGTGATGAAATAGCCGTGCTCGTCGAAGCTCTCGCGCGTCGCCTTGTCGTTGTGCAGATACTCTGAGAACAGCGACAGGCCGGGAATGCCCTTGATCAGGGGATTGCCGGTGTCGCCGACTTCGGTCGGCCGGCCGTCGTCACCGGTGATGCGGATCTCGTATTCCGGCGCCGCGCGGCCGATCGACATCGGCGTGTTGGGCTGATCGACCTCGCCGACGATGCCGTGGGTGATGGTCTCGGTCATGCCCCACCAGCCGATGGTCTTGACGCCGAAGGCGGCGAAAGGCGGCGGATCGTTCACCGCCGTGCCCCAGAGCCGGAATTTGTGATGCTTCGGAATCTCGTGCTCCAGCAGCGCCTTCAAGCAGAACGGGATCGTCGAGGTCCAGGTGCAGCCATGTTCCAGCGCGACGTTCCAGAACCGGCTCGCGGAAAACCGCGGCTGGATCACGCAGGACGCGCCGACCCACAGCGTTGCGAGCATCGAATAGGCCAGCGCGTTGGTATGGAACAGCGGCAGATAGGTCTGGTGCACGTCGCCCTGATGCAAGTCCTCATGGGCGGCGTTGATCTTGCCGCCCCACAGCGCGTTGGCATGCGTCCACAGCACCGCCTTCGGGCGCGACGTGGTGCCGGAGGTATATTGCACGCTGCAGGGCGCAAACGGGTCGGTGGCGCGGCGCGGCCGGTCCGTGCTGTCGGCGAACAACGATTCGAAACTATCGCCGCGCGGCGCGCCTTTGCCTTGCGCGGGCACGGCGCCGGCGTCATGCGAGATCACGGCGATCCAGCGCAGGTCGCGGCAATGGGCCGAAATCAATTCGGCATAGGCCGGCTGGGTGATCGCGGCGACCGCGCCGCAATGGCCGGCGAAATATTCCATTTCGGCAGCGGCCGAGCGGGTGTTGGTGGTGACGGCGATGGCGCCGAGCTCGACGCAGGCGAACCACGCCAGCATCGCCTCGATGCAATTGTCGAGATGAACAAGCACATATTCGCCGGGCTTGATGCCGCGTTTGACGAGGCCCGCCGCGAGCGCGCCGACGCGTTCGTGAAATTCGCCGTAGGACCAGCTCCGCGCCGGGGCCTCGAACGGCGCCCAGATCAGGAACGGATGGTTGCGGCGGCTCTCGGCCCGCATCCGCAGCAGCCATGGCACGTCGAGGCCTGCGAATGGTCCGACGACGCCCGGCACGGCCTGTGAAATAGACATATCTTCTCCCCGGTGCAGCTTCGACCGCTGCCTTGGTTATTGCTTGGGAGCAGTTCTGCCATTGGATGGCGGGATGATCAAATCGTAGAAGCTCGTCATGCCCAGGCTTGTCCCGGGCATCCACGTCTTCACGGTATGGCGGCGAGAAAAGACGTGGATGGCCGGGTCAAGCCCGGCCATGACGGAAAAGCAAAACGCCTTACGTCACATCCCCCTCATACGACGAAATCTCAATCAAACTCCCGTCCGGATCCCGGCAATAGACCGAGCGCAGCGTGCCGCGCGCGCCCTGCTTGGCGACCGGGCCTTCCTCGATCGCGACGCCGTTGGCCTTAAGGTGCGCGACCACCTGGTCCGGCGTGCTCGCGGTCAGGAAGCACAGATCGTCGCTGCCGGCGGTCTCATGATCGGCCGTGAACCATTCGACCTTGTCGGCATCGCGCGGCCGCACGTTGATCTTCTGGTTCCCGAACACCAGCGACGTCCGCGGCGTTTTGCCCGGACCCGGATCGAACACCTTGATCTCCATGCCGAGGATGTTCCGGTACCACTCGGCGGAACGCGCCACGTCGGAGACATTGATCACGAGATGATCGAGCGCATTCACCTTGACGGACATGCCTAATCCTTTGGTCGCGCCTGTGGGCGTTGCGTCGCACTGGTCGCATGGATGTTTGTTTGTTACAACGCGGCCCTTGTTCAGTTCAATAGAAACGGCCCGGGTGAACCCGGGCCCCAGGGAGAATAACTCATGATTTCACGCCGTACCGCGATCTGCCTGACGGCCATCGGCCTTTCGATGGCCGCTTCGATCGGCACTGCCTTGGCGGCGGATTATCCGACGCGGCCGGTCAAGTGGGTGGTCGGATATCCGCCCGGCGGCGCCACCGACATCATTGCGCGCCTGCTCGGCCAGCGGCTGTCGGAGCGGCTTGGCCAGCAATTCGTGATCGAAAACAAGCCCGGCGCCGGCAACAACATCGCCACCGAATCGGTGATCAACGCCGAACCGGACGGCTACACGCTTCTGCTGGTCAATCCGGCGAACTACATCAACGCATCGCTGTACGCCAACCTGAAATTCAACGTCGTTCGCGACATCGCGCCGGTCGCGGCGTTCAATCGCGTGCCGAACGTGATGACGGTCAACAATAACGTTCCGGCGAAGACGGTTGCCGAGTTCATCGCCTATGTGAAGGCCAACCCCGGCAAGGTGAACCTGGCGTCATCGGGCAACGGCACCTCGGTGCATCTGTCCGGTGAAATGTTCATGATGATGGCGGGCACCAAGATGCAGCACGTGCCCTACCGCGGTGCCGCGCCCGCGATCACCGATCTGCTCGGCGGCCAGGTCCAAGTGATTTTCGACAACATGCCCTCGATCCTGCAGCACATCCGTGCCGGTTCGCTGCGCGCGCTGGCGGTGACCTCGACGGTACGGTCCGAGCTTCTGCCCGACGTGCCGGTCCTCGCCGACACCATTCCGGGCTACGAGGCGAGCGCGCTGTTCGGCATGGGGGCTCCGAAGAACACGCCCAAGGAGATCATCGAGAAGCTGAACAAGGAAGTGAACGCGGTGCTGGCGGAGCCTGCGATCAAGGCGAAGCTGGTCGATCTCGGTGGTGAGCCGCTGATCGGGCCGCCCGAAGCGTTCGGCAAGATGATCGTGGAAGAAACCGAGAAGTGGAAGAAAGTGATCGACAGCGCCAATATCGAGAAGGTGCAGTAAAGCACCTCTCGGGAACCTTCTCCGGGTCGCGAGGTTTTGAACCTGAGGCGACCCGGCGATGCGGTATATTTACCGTGGAGGAGGATTCGATCATGCGCAACGCGAAGCTGGCCATGTTGGTTTTGCTGGCGACTGGAACGGCCACGGTGGCTGGCCCGACGCCGGCCGCCGCTTACGATTACCCCTATTGTGTTCAGGGCCGGGGCGTCGGCATTCCCGGCGACTGTTCTTACCAGACCTATCAGCAGTGCATGGCCTCGGCCTCCGGCCGCGGCGTTTATTGCAACGTCAATCCGCGCGCGGCGTTGAACCAGCAGCCGCGGCGCGGCCGGGTCTATCGGGATTACTGATCAGGAAAATCAGCAGCAGGCGCTTGACGCCTGATCTTTTGCGCATATACTAAACCATATGGTTAAGTATCAAGAAGATGTCCTGGACCGTACCTTCGCAGCCCTCGCCGATCCGACGAGGCGCGCGCTGGTGGCGCGGCTCGGCGACCGCGAAAGCCTATCCGTGAGCGAACTGGCGCAGCCCTTTGCGATGTCGCTGCCCGCGATCATGAAGCATCTCGACGTGTTGTCGGATGCCGGCCTGATCGCGCGCGAGAAAACCGGCCGCACCGTGGCGTGCCGATTGACCGCCAAGCCTATGGAGCAGGCGATGGACTGGTTGAACCGCTACCAGCGCTTCTGGTCCGACAATCTCGACCGACTTGCAGCTTTTGTGGAGGAAGACCCATGGCCACCCAGTCAAGCATCCAGCCGGATTCCCGCCGCGACACCGGTCTCGCAACCAGCCCAAGCCTCACCCTCAAACGTCGTATCAGTGCGACGCCGGCGAAAATCTACGCCGCGTGGACCGACCCGGAAAAACTAGCGGCGTGGTTCGGGCCCTCGAAGGTCAGGGAAGGTTCGGTGCAGGCGGAGACCGATCTGCGCGTCGGCGGCCGCTACCGCATCAGCTTCCATGCCACCGACGGCGAGTATTTTCAGGCCGGCGGCGTTTATCGCGAAATCGTGCCGAACGAGCTGCTGGTGATGAGCTGGGCCTGGCATTCGACACCGGAACGCGAATCGCAGCTCACCATCACGTTGAAACCGGACGGTGCCGGCACGCTGCTGACGCTGCATCACGAGCAGTTCTTCAACGAGGCCGCGCGCGACGGCCATGAGAAGGGCTGGACCGAATTGCTCGGCAAGCTCGAACAATTTGTCAGCTGAACGATCAACACAGGAGCCGCCTATGCAGCCGCATATCGTCGTCTCGCGCGAAGCGTGGATCGCCGCGCGCAAAGCCCATCTTGCGCATGAGAAGGAACTGACCCAGGCGCGCGAGCGCCTGAGCGAGGAGCGTCGCGCGTTGCCCTGGGTCAAGGTCGATAAGGATTATTTGTTCGACGGACCCGGCGGCCGGATGACGCTGGCCGACCTGTTCAAGGGACGCAGCCAGCTCGTGGTGCAGCATTTCATGTTCGCCCCGGACTGGAACGAAGGTTGCAAGCACTGCTCGTTCTGGGCCGACGGATTTGAGCGCATCATTCCGCATCTTGCCGCGCGCGACACCACGCTGGTCGCGATTTCGCGCGCGCCGGTCGAAAAGCTAGCCACGTTCAAGGCGCGGATGGGCTGGACCTTCGACTGGCTGTCGTCGGGGAACAACGATTTCAACTACGATTATGAGGTGTCGTTCACGCCGGAGGCGCTCAAGTCAGGCGACAACAGGTATAATTTCGGCACCACCCGCTTCGGCACCGAGGAAGCACCCGGCATCAGCGTGTTCTATCGCGACGAGGCCGGGAACATCTTCCACACCTATTCCTGTTTCGCGCGTGGCCTCGACATGATGAACGCCGCCTATCATTATCTCGACCTGACGCCGCTCGGTCGTCACGAGGAGGGTCTGCCATATCCGATGGATTGGGTGCGGCTACGTGACCAATACACACCGGCGCCGGTTCAGGCATCCTGCTGCCACTCCTAACAGAAGTCGTCGCTTGCGCTCCTTGCAATGACGCGAACAAACAGAGGGAACAAAACCCATGGCCTATGTCGACGGATTCATCGTCGCAGTTCCAAAGAAGAACATCGCGGCCTATCGCAAGATGTCCACCAAGGCCGGCAAGGTCTGGCGCGAATACGGTGCGCTGGATTACTGCGAATGGGTTGCGGACGACGTCAAGGTCGGCAAGCTCACCTCGTTTCCGCGCAGCGTCAAGCAGAAGCCGGGCGAGACCGTGGTGTTCGCCTGGATCACCTACAAGTCGCGCGCGCAGCGCGACAAGATCAATGCCAAGGTGATGGCGGACCCCAGACTCAATTCGATGGGCGACATGAAGTCGATGCCGTTCGACCCCAAGCGGATGATCTACGGTGGGTTCACAAGCCTGGTAAAGGTCTGAAGCCGCCGTCGGCCGTCGCGCATGCACAAGTCGATGATTTAACCACGCAATCGCGGGCTTCGCGCATCCCCCTTGCATCTACTTTGTAATCCGGTATACTTTGCAATACAAAGTAAGGGTGATCGATGCGCGACCTCGACAAGGCGTTGGCCGATATCCTGGCGATCCGCAGCCAGATTGCGGCCGGCACCGCGTTTCGCGGCTATGGTCCGGCAACGGTTGCCGCCACCAGCGGCATCGCTCTGCTTACCGCGATCCTGCAATTCCTCTGGCTCAACGATCCGACCGGGCAGCCGGTCATTTTCTTTGCCGGTTGGGCGGCCGCCGCGCTGTTTTCCGGCGCGCTGATCTGGATCGAGATGCTGGCGCGCTCGCGCCGGCACCATTCGGGCCTCGCCGACGCCATGATCCAGCAGGCGTTCGAGCAATTTCTCCCGCCCGGCGTCGCCGGCCTGCTGCTGGGGATCATGCTGTGGAAGTTCGCGCCCGAAACGCTGTGGATGCTGCCGGGGCTGTGTCAGGTGCTGGTCAGCCTTGGCGTGTTCGCCTCGGTGCGCACACTGCCGCGCAGCATCGCCTTCGGTGGTGCCTGGTATTTCGTGTCGGGCTTTACGGTCCTCCTGCTCGCCAGCCAAAACCATCTGCTGTCGCCCTGGATGATGGGCGTGCCATTCGCGGTCGGGCAGCTCCTGATGGCCGCACTGCTGCATTTTGCGTCCGGAGAGAATGATGCCGAAGACTGAACCCAACAACGCGCCGTTCTCCTATGACGGGCTCGATCGCGTGATCCACGAGAAGGCGCGGCTCGGGCTCCTGACCTCGCTGATGGCTCATCCCAAGGGATTGGCCTTCGCCGACCTCAAGCAACTCTGCGGCCTCACCGACGGCAATCTCAGCCGGCATCTGCAGGTTCTGCAGGAGGCAGGCCTGGTCGAGGTCACCAAAGGTTACGAAGGCAACCGTCCCCACACCACCTGCCGCCTGACCAAGAGCGGCCGCCGCCGTTTCCTCGATTATCTTGCCGTGCTGGAGCGTCTGGTGCGCGACGCCGCCAAGGCCGCCGGCAAGGAAGACACCGCCATCGCCCGGCTCGGCATCCTGCCGGTCTGACCGCCATCCCCTTTTTTTAATCGGAGACTTTGTGATGCAAAGTAATCTCTCGCCCAAACTTGGAGACACGCCCGACGCGCGGCTGCATGTCGGCATCATCATGGATGGCAATGGCCGATGGGCGACGCGGCGCGGGATGTCGCGGTTGCGCGGCCACGAGGCCGGCGTCGAAGCGATCCGGCGCGTGGTCGAGGCCGCGCCAGGGCAGGGCGTCGGTGCGCTGACGCTGTATGCTTTCTCCAGCGATAATTGGCGTCGGCCGAAGACCGAAGTCTCTGCGCTAATGGCGCTCTTGCGATTCTATCTCGCCAACGAGGTCGAGGCGCTGGTCCGCAACGGCGTTCGTCTCACCGTGATCGGACGCCGCGATCGCATTCCCGAAGGCATCGCCCATGCCATCACCCACGCGGAGGCGGCTACCGCCGCCGGCGACGCGCTGCATCTGCGCATCGCGATCGATTACTCGGCCCGCGACGCCATCCTCAACGCCGCAACGCGCGCGGCGGGCATTGTCGATCTCACCCGCGAAAGGCTTGCCGAACTCATCACCGGCGAAAAAAACCTTCGCGACGTCGACCTCATCATCCGCACCAGCGGAGAAAAGCGGTTGTCGGACTTTCTGCTCTGGGAAGGCGCCTACGCCGAGCTGCACTTCACCGAACGGATGTGGCCGGAATTCGAGGCGCAGGATCTTGCCGAAGCCCTCGGCGCGTTCCATCGCCGCGAGCGCCGCTTCGGCGGTCTGCAGGCGATCGCACCGGAAGAGGTACCGAGCCTCTAGACTCTTGTCTTGACGCGTTTTCTTCACGCGAACCGGTGTCCACTTCGCTCGAAAACGCTCTAGTACCTCACCAAGCGCCGGCCGGGGGGCCGGGCTTTTCCACGCATGCGGGGACGAACGATGACGCCAACAAAGCGGAGCGACGTCCATGCGCATTCTTCTGATCAACGTGCCACACTCTTCGATCGGCAGCCGGATCCCCGATGACCATTTGCCGCCGCTCGGCCTGCTGTCGATCGGCGGCCCCCTGATCGACGACGGCCACGAGGTTCGCCTCATTGATGGCGAGTTCGGCCCGATGCCGGTACGATCAATCAAAGCCGAGGCGCTGGCATTCGCGCCGGACGCCGTGCTGTTCGGCCATTCCGGCTCGACCTCGGGCCATCCCGTCATCGCCGAGATCGCGCAGGCAATCGTGCGCGCCATGCCCGATGTTCTGATCGTCTATGGCGGCGTGTTCCCGACCTATCATTGGCGCGAGGTCCTGCGCGAGGAGCCCTATGTCACCGCGATCGTGCGCGGCGAGGGCGAGGAGACCGCACGGCGACTGATGCGCGCGCTCGAATTTGGCCACGAGCTCGGCAATGTCGCGGGCATCGCCTTCCGCGACGGCAACGATGTCAGCGCCACTCAGCCCGCGCCCGTGATCCGCGATCTCGATGCCTACCGGGTCGGCTGGGAACTGATCGATCACGCGCGTTACAGCTACTGGGGCGGCCTGCGCGCCGTGGTGGTGCAGTTTTCGCGAGGCTGTCCGCATCTGTGCAATTATTGCGGCCAGCGCGGCTTCTGGACCCGCTGGCGCCACCGCGATCCCGTCCGATTCGCAGCTGAGCTGGCGCGCCTGCATCGCGAGCACGGCGTCAAGGTGATCAATTTCGCCGACGAGAATCCAACGGTATCGAAGAAGGCCTGGCGCGCCTTTCTCGAGGCGCTGATCGCGGAGAATGTCGATCTGATCCTGGTCGGCTCGACCCGCGCCGACGACATCGTTCGCGACGCCGATATTTTGCACCTATACAAAAAGGCGGGCTGGCAGCGCTTCCTTCTCGGCATGGAGAACACCGACGAGAAGACGCTCGAACTGATTCGCAAGGGCGCCACCACCACCACCGACCGGGAAGCGATCCGCTTGATGCGCCAGCACGGCATCCTGTCGATGGCGACATGGGTGGTCGGCTTCGAGGAGGAGACCGATCGCGATCATTGGCGCGGGTTGCGGCAGCTGTTGTCGTACGATCCCGACCAGATCCAGATGCTCTATGTCACGCCGCACCGCTGGACGCCGTATTTCCGGCTCGCGGCCGATCGCCGCGTGATCCAGACCGACCGCCGGCGCTGGGATTACAAGCATCAGGTGCTGGCGACGCGCCATATGGCGCCGTGGCGCGTGCTGCTCTGGTTCAAGTTCACCGAAATGGTGCTGCAATGCCGCCCGAAGGCGATCCTGCGCGTCCTGTTTCATCGCGACGCCGGCCTGCGGCACGCGATGCGCTGGTACACGCAGATGGGGCGCCGGGTCTGGCCGCATGAGATTTGGGGATTTCTGCGCGACATCAGGCTGAAGAATGGACCGACGGTGGCGCAATTCTGGGGCACGCCGCAGGACAGCGAGGAGGAATCGATGTCAGCAGCGCGGCCCGAGCGCCGCGTCGGCGTGCGCGAGGCTGCATGAAAGCCCGCGCATGCCGCTCTGCGGAATTGCAGAGGCGGCCGCTTGTGAAAGCAATGCGTAAGCCCTTATCAAGGCTGCGGATAACTGGCCGCGGCTGCTGGACGGGTGCCTTAGCGAGGAAATACTCTCGCCTCCGATCGCACAGAACAAAAAGAACCGTCGCGGTCCGAGGCGTTGGCGTGAGCATACAGGTTGCTATTCTGAAGGTCCTGGCCAGTCACGGCAGCGGCCGGGCCACGCTTGCTTCGCTCAAGCGAGACGTCGTCATTCTCTCCGCCAGCGGCCCGGACTGGGACGCGCGCATCAAACGCTTGGCCCGACGCGTTCCGGCGATTGACATCTTTGGCGCCGGCTATGTGCTGCGTGACGACGAGGGATGGCAAATCACACAAGCGGGCCGCGACTTTCTCGCGGCGCTCGAAGCCGTGAGTCAGGATAACCAGCCCCCTGAAACGCATTTGCCTGCATCGCAGGCGGCCGATGGCGCCGGGCGTCGTCAAGGTGCCCTCATCGTCGTCGGTCACCGTTTCAAAAACCGGATCCGCAGGGATCGCGATCCCGCCCAGCTGCAACGCGATCAGCGCCGGCGTCCGCGACACGATTCAAACGCCTGACCATCGTGGCAATGTGCGGGCGCCGTCAGTCCGTGTTCAGCGTCAGCGTGGCTGCGATGAACAATCCTCGCGCCATCCTGCGCATCAGGACGCCTTCGCCACGATCTGTATCAGCGATGTGACGATCAGGAAGATGCCGGCGATACGGCAGGGCATGCCCCAGCGTTCCTGCCAGGCGATCCATTCGAGATGCTTCGGGCCGGCTGGGACCGGGCGCCAGCCGTAATAGGCCGCGAGGATCCCAGCGGCGAAGGTCATGCAGGCATCGATTGATTGGGCAAGTGCCATCGTACTATCTCCGAACGAGCCTCTTGGTCGGAGACCGTCCGCGACAGGTTCAATGAGTTTGCGGGTTGGCTCGGCGGGGGGGCCGGCAGGTCGGCGACCCGACCCGGGCCTCCCGGGGAAATCCGAAGCCGCGCATAGGTAGTGGCCGGCACGCATTCCATCGTCAGGACGGTCTCGCCTGCGCTTCAAGGTGCCGGCTGTAGCGCGACATGGCAAAGCAGAAGGCAAAATAGATCAGGCTGACGAAGATGTAGACTTCGACGCTGAAGGATTGCCAGGCGGGGTCGATGATCGAGGTCTTGGCGGTCGTCAAGAGATCGAAGATGCCGATGATCAGGACCAGGCTGGTGTCCTTGAAGAAGGCGATGAACGTATTCACCAGCGGCGGGATCACGTGGCGGATCGCTTGCGGCAGGATGATCAGGCCGTTTTTCTTCCAGTAGGACAGCCCGAGCGCGTCGGCAGCGTCGTACTGCCCGCGCGGAACGGCCTGCAGGCCGCCGCGAATGACCTCGGCGAGATAGGCGCCGGCGTAGAGCACGAACGCGATCTGGGCCCTGAGCAGCTTGTCGATATTGACGCCGTCGGGCATGAACAGCGGAAACATCACGCTCGCCATGAAGAGGAGGCTGATCAAGGGGACGCCGCGGATCAACTCGACATAGAGCACGCATAGCGACCGGATCGCGGGCAGTTTAGAGCGGCGCCCCAGCGCGACGAGGATCCCGAGCGGGAAACCGAAAGCCAGCCCGAAGGTCGCGAGGATCAACGTCACCGGGAGACCGCCCCAGCGGTCCTGCGAAACGTAAGTCAGATCGAAGATGCCACCCCACATCAGGACGCCGATCAGCGCCAGCGCGCCGATCCACAGCAGCACGAGCTTGCGGCCCCAGAAGCTGGGGCGGGTTGAAAAATAAAACAGCGCGATGAACGTCAGCGTCGCCAGCGCCGGTCGCCACTGCTCATTGAAGGGATAGGTGCCGAACAGGATGAAGCGATATTTTTCCGGGATGACGGCCCAGCAGGCGCCGATGCCGCGGAGCGCCCGGCAGGGGCCGGTCTGGTCGCCCGAGACGATCCAGATCGCGTTCACATAGCCCCATTGCACGAGGCTGATCAGCGCCTTGCCGAGCACCGCGATCAGCAGCAGCGAGATGATGGACGAGGGGATCGACGCAAACAGATTGGCGCGCAGCCATCCGATGAGGCGGCCGGCCAGGGTCCTGCGGTGTTGCGGCCGTCCGAGCGGCAGCGGATTTTCCGGGGCTGATGCTACCGACGTCATGGGATCATCGCTCCACCAGCGCGATGCGCGCATTGTACCAGTTCATGAACAGGCTGATGCCGAGGCTGATGGTGAGGAACACCAGCATGATCAGCGCAATCGCCTCGATCGCCTGCCCGGTCTGGTTCAAGGTCGTGTTCGCGATCGACACGATGTCCTGGTAACCGACCGCGACCGCGAGCGAGGAATTTTTGGTCAGGTTCAGATACTGGCTGGTCATCGGCGGGATGATGACGCGCAGCGCCTGTGGCAGCACGATGTGGCGCAGCATGAAGCTGCGGCGCAGGCCAAGCGCCTTTGCCGCATCCCATTGGCCCACATGGACGGCCTGGATGCCGCTGCGCACGATTTCTGCAATAAAGGCCGAGGTATAGGTGACGAGCGCGATCAGCAGCGCGAAATATTCCGGCGCCAGCGTCAAGCCGCCGACGAAATTGAAGCCGCGGAGTTCAGGGAACGTGACGGTCCAGGATGCAGCGAGTGTCCATGACAGCAGCGCTGGCAGCCCGACCACCAGCAGCAGCGCGTAGGGCCAGAGAGGGCGTGTCCGGCCGTCGGCCATCTGCTGCGCGATCAGCCGTCGCCGCAGGAAATACGATGCGATCAGCCCAAGCGTCGCGGCGCCGATGACCCAGAGGTTTGCCCCCTCGATCGGAACCGACGGCAACACTAGCCCCCGGTTGGAAAGAAAGACACCGTCGACCGGCTTCCAGGCGGTGCGCGCCGCTGGAAGGCCCTGCATCAGGACGTACCAGAACAATAATTGCAGCAGCAGCGGGACGTCGCGCAGCACCTCGACGTAAACCCCCGCCAGCCGCGACAGCAGCCAGTTCGAGGACAGCCGGGCAATGCCGATCAATGTTCCGAGCACCGTCGCCAGCACGATGCCGATCACAGCGACCCGCAGCGTATTGACGATGCCGGCGAGGAAGGCGCGCGCGTAGGCATCCTTCGGGCTGTAGGCGATCCAACTGTCGGCAATCGGCATTCCCGCCTCACGGCCGAGAAAAGCAAATCCGGTCGAGATGCGGCGGACCGAGAGGTTGTGCAGTGCGTTCGACCACAGCCAGCCGACGCCGGCGATCACAATCCCCACCACCAATAGCTGCCACAACAATCCGTTCAGGCGCCGCCTGTCCTGCAGAAAGCGCCACAGCGCGCGGCGCGGCGATCGGGGCGTCGATACCGTCACGGCATAAGAATCCTTATTGCAGCAGCGATCTTCGGCTATGCGCCGGGTACGTTTCATATGTTGCACTAAATCGTAAAACATGCAACATATGTTTCATGGCCCAACCGCAACTGAAACCTTCCCCGCTGAATGAGCTGTGCAGCGCCTTGCCGTCATTGCCGGCGCGGCTGCAGCAGGTCGGACGCTTCGTCGCGGCCAATGATTATGACGCCACGACGCGTTCGATGCGCGATCTGGCCTCCGAGGCGGGCGCCGATCCTGCCGCCTTCACCCGGCTCGCAAAAGCGCTCGGCTATTCCGGATGGGACGGCCTGCGCGCCGCCTTGACCGAGGCGCGGCGGCCGGAATCGCCGTCACCGTTTTCGGGCCGCGCCAAGGGGCGCCGCCCCGGGCCGAACTCTGATGTATCGTTGATCGCCGACAAGCTGGAAGCCGAAGCGGCAGGTCTTGCGCGCATCGATATCGGGTCTATCGCAGGTGCCGCGCGCGCGTTGCACACGGCGCAACGGATCTGGATTGCCGGCTTCCGAAGCTGCCGCAGCGTAGCCGAGCTGCTCAACTATCAGCTTCGTCTGTTCCGGCCGCACGAGGTGCAGCTGGTCGGCGGCTCCGGCCCTGAAGATCTCGATCTCGGCGCTTTCCGCAAAGGCGATGCGGTCGTCGTTGTCGGCTTTGCACCCTATTCCACCGCGAGCGTGCTGTCGGCGCGCGCGGCGCATCAGTCCGGCGCCACGCTGATCGCGATTGCCGACACCATGTCGGCGCCGATGGCGGAGGGGGCCGAGCATCCGTTGCTGTTCGAAGCGGCGGCGTCGCCGGGATTCTTTCCAAGCCTGACCGGAGCGATCGCCATTGCGCAGTCGCTTGCCGCGGTCACGTTCGCGCTGGGCGGCGCGGCCGCGAAGCGCCGGCTGGAGGAAACCGAAATCCGCCTCGCCGCGATGTCGCAATATGTTGCCGAGAAGGGTTGAAAGCCATGGCCGGTCAAAAGAGCCGCGTGCTTCATCGTAGTTTGCGTGAGACCCCACCCAAGGCCATTGGCGGCGAAGGCATGTGGCTGATCGCCGAAGACGGACGCCGGATTCTGGATGCGTCCGGCGGTGCTGCGGTCTCATGCCTTGGTCATCAACATCCGCGCGTGCTCGAGGCGATGTCCCGTCAGGCCTCGAAGCTTGCTTACGCCCATACGGGTTTCTTCTCCTCCGAGCCGGCGGAGGCGCTGGCCGAGCATCTGGTCGGCGAGGAGCCCGGCGGTCTGGCCTATGCGTACTTCGTCAGTGGCGGATCGGAAGCGATCGAAGCCGGCATCAAGCTGGCGCGGCAATATTTCATCGAGCGCGGCGAGCCGCAGCGCCAGCGCTTCATCGCCCGCCGGCAGAGCTATCACGGCAATACGCTGGGCGCGCTTGCGGCGGGCGGGAACGCCTGGCGGCGCCAACCTTATGCGCCGCTGCTCTCGGATGCCTTCAGCCATGTAACGCCGGCTTTCGCCTATCATGAAAAGCGCGACAATGAATCCGAGCCGGATTTTGTGGCGCGGCTGGTGGCCGAACTGGAGGCCGAATTCCAGCGTCTCGGCCCCGACACGGTGGCCGCGTTCGTTGCCGAACCGGTGGTAGGCGCCACCGCCGGATGCGTGCCGGCGCCGGAGGGATATTTCCGCGCCGTCCGCGACATCTGCAACCGGCACGGCGCGCTGCTCATTCTCGACGAGGTGATGTGCGGCATGGGGCGTACCGGCACGCTGCATGCGTGGGAGCAGGAAGGCATCGCGCCCGACATCCAGGCCGTCGCCAAGGGATTGGGCGGCGGCTATCAGCCGATCGGCGCCATGCTCGCGAGCGGGGCGCTCATCGATACCATCCGGCAGGGCTCGGGTGCGTTCCAGCACGGCCATACCTATCTCGCGCATCCGATGGCCTGTGCCGCGGCGCTCGGGGTGCAGCAGCTGATCAGCGAGGAGCGATTGCTCGACAGGGTGAAAGTCCTTGGCGCGCATCTCGAGCATCGACTGACCGAGCGCTTCGGCAATCACCGGCATGTCGGCGACATCCGCGGGCGTGGCCTGTTCCAGGCCATCGAGCTGGTGGCCGATCGCGCCACGCGCACGCCGTTCGATCCCGCGCTCAAGCTCAATCAGCGGATCAAGGCCGCGGCGTTCGAGGGCGGGCTGGCCTGCTACCCGGCAGGCGGGACCATGGACGGCCGCAGCGGCGATCATGTTCTGCTCGCGCCGCCCTACATCGCAGCGACTGAAGATATCGACATGATCGTCGACAGATTGGGCCACGCCGTCGACAGCGCATTGAAGTCTGTTGGTCATTAGGAGGAGCAGAGATGAAGAGAATTGTCATCGCGACAGGTTTGCTCGCTATTTCGTTTACGGCCGCGCCGGCGGCCACGCTGGACACGGTCAAGCAACGCGGCGCGCTGGTGTGCGGCGTCAGCGCCGGCTTCGCCGGTTTCTCCACGCCGGACTCCCAGGGCAATTATAAAGGCCTCGATGTCGACTACTGCCGTGCGCTCGCCGCGGGCGTGCTCGGTGATCCCAGCAAGGTTCGCTACGTCGCGCTGACCGCGCAGAACCGGTTCACCGCCCTGCAATCCGGCGAAATCGACGTGCTCTATCGCAATTCCACGCAGACTTATCTGCGCGGTGCCACGCTCGGCCTGCGGCAGGGGCCGATCAATTTCTACGACGGGCAGGGTTTTCTCGTGAAGCGCGACAGCGGCGTCAAGGAGCTGAAGGATCTGAAGGGCGCCACGGTTTGCGTCGCACAGGGCACCACCCATGAGGTGACGCTCGGCGATTACGGCCGCTCCAACGGCATCGACTGGATGCCGCTGGTGTTCGATCGCACCGATACGATGTACCAGACCTTCTTCGGCGGCCGCTGCGATGTCATGACCCAGGACGCTTCGGCGCTGGCGGGTGCGGTGACGACGGCGGCGCCGAATCCCGCCGACTATGTCGTGCTGCCGCAGACGATCAGCAAGGAGCCGCTCGGCCCGTTCACGCGCAACGGCGACGAAGCATGGTCGGACATTATCACCTGGCTTCATTATGGCCTCGTCGAAGCGGAAGAACTCGGCGTGACATCAGCCAATGCCGACGAAATGGCGAAGTCGGGCGCGCCGGCGACGCAGCGCCTGCTCGGCACCGCCGGCGACCTTGGATCGCGGCTCGGCCTCGACAACAAGTGGATGCTGCAGGCGATTAAGGCGGGCGGCAATTATGCCGAAATCTTCGAACGCAACGTCGGCAAGGCAAGCCCGATGAAGCTCGATCGCGGCTTGAACGCAACCTGGAACAAAGGCGGGCTGATGTACGCCCTCCCGTTCAAGTGAAGTATTGCCTTTGAGGCAAGTATTGCCGTTCAAGAGAAGTCTGTCTCTTTAGGTAAGGCATGGCGGCGCACCGGGTTGACACGGATCGCGCCGCCGTCACACTGATCGGCATGCGCATCACCCTCATCCACGCCCTGAAACACTCGATCGTGCCGATCGAGGCCTCATTTGCAAAACTTTGGCCTGACGCTCGGCTGATGAATTTGCTGGACGACAGCCTGTCGGCCGATCTGGCGCGTGATGGCGGGCTCACCGAGGCCATGACCGAGCGCTTCCTGCAACTTGGGCGCTACGCGGCGGGCACTGGTTCGGACGCGATCCTGTTCACCTGTTCCGCCTTCGGTCCGTGCATCGAAGCGGTGGCGCGCGCGCAAGCGCCGATGCCGGTGCTCAAGCCCAACGAGGCGATGATCGAGCAGGCCGTCACCAGGGGCCGCAAAATCGGCCTGCTGTCCTCGTTCCCGCCGACGCTGGTGTCGATGCCGCGGGAATTTCCGGCTTCGATCGAGCTGGTGCCGAAACTGGCTGATGGCGCCATGGCCGCCCTCGACCGCGGCGATCGCGCCACGCATGATCGTCTGGTGGTGGAGGCGTCCTGGGACCTGCGTGGTTGCGACCTGATCGCGCTGGCCCAATACAGCATGGCGCCCGCCGCCGAGATGGTCGCGCAAGCCTCAGGCCGCCCGGTCGTCACCACGCCTGACAGCGCGGTGCTGAAGCTGAAGGAAATGCTGCGCGGCTAGCCGCGCTCAG
This sequence comes from Bradyrhizobium sp. AUGA SZCCT0177, assembly GCF_018130125.1. Lineage (NCBI taxonomy): Bacteria > Pseudomonadati > Pseudomonadota > Alphaproteobacteria > Hyphomicrobiales > Nitrobacteraceae > Bradyrhizobium > Bradyrhizobium sp. AUGA SZCCT0177. Next base: position 18,507 of record NZ_JAFCMA010000028.1, read on the forward strand.
GCCTTTTTCTTTGCCGCTTTCTTCTGGGTCTTCTTCGCGGCCTTTGCAGGCTGCTTCTCAACCTTCTTCTCGGCCTTCGTCTCAGTTTTCTTGGCGAGCTTCATCGCCGCGATCTCTTCCGCGGCGTTCTTGACCGCCCGCGCGTAGCTGTCGGCGGCGTTGTCGGCGGAGTTCTGCAGCCGTTTCGCCGCCGCCGTGCCATGGAGCATCGCGCTCTGGGCGAGCAGCTTGAACCGCGCCTTGGCTTCCTTGTCCTTGGCCGAGGCGGCCTTGGCCATAAACAGGCCCTGCCGCTTTTTGGCGGCGACCATCAGGCTCTTGTTCTGTGCTTTGGCGAGTTGCCGGATTACGGCGTCTAGATCAGCTTCAGCCATTCCGGATCACTCATCACTCCGCTACGTGACCCCCGGGGAAACACGGTATTGGGGGTGCACTTTATTGGCGCACCCGACACGATTCGAACGTGTGACCTTTGCCTTCGGAGGGCAACGCTCTATCCAGCTGAGCTACGGGTGCAGTGGGGCTTCATTTAGCCGATTGGTCTGGCATCGGCAACGGCCTTTGGGGCACCTTGAGGCGCCCGGCAATACGAAGGTGGCAGGACGGCGGGCCTCATCCCCGTCAAAAATCTGATCCGTTCTGCCGGATTGGTGCTAGTCTTGGTTTGTTGATCTTCTCGACCATCGATGGGGACGTCCGATGTATAAGAAGGTTCTTCTGGCCTATGACGGGTCTGTTGAGGGCCGGCGCGCCCTGCGGGAGGGCGCCAAGCTCGCGCAAATGTGCCGTGCCGAGGTCTTCCTGCTGGCGGTTGTCGAGGTTTCCTCGATCATGACGCCGGAGGCCGGGCTCACCATTCCGATCGAACTGCAAACCGAAGACTACAAGGCGATCCTGGCCGAAGGCACGGAGCGGCTGAAGGCGGTGGGCTTTACGCCGACCTCGCGGCTGGAGGTGGGAGATGCCGGGCAAAAGATCGCGGAAGTGGCCGAGGAAATCGGCGCGCATCTCGTGGTCGTCGGGCATCGCCCGCAAGGGCCGCTGGCGCGGTGGTTCGGTTCCGTCGGCAGCTATCTGGTCAAGCGGCTGCGCTGCAGCGTGCTGGTCGCCCAGACCGAGATCAGCGACGATGAATTCGAGCGGCTGAAGCCGCCGGCCGAGACGGCAGCCTAGGCTCAGTTTTGCACCGCGCCGGATCGATCGAAGAGATCGTTACGCCGGAACGATGATCTTGCCGATCGGCCATAGCGCGATGCCGGCGAGTTTGAGGTGTGCCCAGGCGAAGGGAATGCCGATGATGGTCACGGCCAGCACGATCGCCGTGACGACATGCGCGAGCGCCAGCCACCATCCCGCCAGCACCAGCCAGATGATGTTGCCGACGACGCCGAGCGGCCCGGTGCCGATATCCTCCTCACCGGTATAGAGGTCGCGCGACACCGCCCTGAACCCGAACGGAAACAGCGTGTAGGCCGCGATATTGAACGCCGCCCGTGCCCAGGGCAGGCCGATGATGGTGATGGCCATGATCACGGCGGCCACCAGCCAGCCGAATGCCATCCACGCGCCGCCAAGCACGATCCAGACAATATTCAGAAGTAGCGAGACCGGTGACATGGCCCATCTCTACCGTGCCGGGGACGCCATTGAAACTCAAAAAGCCCGCTGCGGCAGGAATTGGCTTGTGCGCGTCGGCATCCGGAACTCGATTGCCGCAGGCCGTTCAGGCGCTAAACTGCTTTCCAATACGATCCGAACAACAGGCGTCCTTTAGGGAGAAGCGTCGATGCGTCCGCTCGAATTCGGCTGGTATCTGCCCACGCATGGCGACACCACGGCCTATGGGCTGATGGAGGCGCAGGTCGCAGGTTCCCCTGAACTCTGTGATCGCGTGGTGCAGGCGGCGGAAGCGGCCGGATTCGAATATTTGCTGATACCGGTGGGCTCGGTGTGCTGGGAGGCATGGATCACGGGCGCGTTCATGGCGGCGCGGTCGCGGACGATCAAGCCGCTGATTGCAGCAAGGCCCGGCTACATCAATCCGGTGCTGCTGGCCAAGATGATCTCGACCTTCGACCAGATGTCGGGCGGCCGCATCTGCATCAATCTGATTGCCGGCCAGAACGAGAGCGAGGTCGAAGGCGAGGGCGTGCGTTACGCCAAGGAGGAGCGCTACGCGCTGATGGAGGAGGAGGTCTCGATCCTCAAGGCGCTGTGGACCACGCGCGGCCCGGTGACGTTCGAAGGCAAGTTCCACAAACTGTCGGGCGCGCATATCAGGCCGCGTCCCTTGCAGCAGCCATTTCCAAAATTCTATCTCGGCGGCGGCTCGCGCCAGGCCTGGGAATTGTCGGCGAAACATTCCGACGTGCATCTGTTCTGGGGCGACCTGCCGGAACGGATCGCCGGAAACATCGCCGAGATCAAGCAGATGGCCCGTGCCCATGACCGCGAGAACGACATCGGATTCGGCATGCGGCTGCAGGTGATCTGCCGTGAAAACGAAGCGGACGCCTGGGAGGCCGCCGATCAGCTGGTGCGTCACGCCACCGACCGGCAGAAGCAGGAGATGAAGACGCTCTACAACAAGTCAGAGGCGAACCTGCGCGTGCAGCAGCTTGCCCGCGACCATGGCGACCTGCTGCTGCCGCATCTATGGACCGGCATCACCAAGGTTCGCCCGGGTGCCGGCATCGCCGTCGTCGGCAATCCCGCGCAATGCGCGGATACGCTGCAGCAATTCATCGATGCTGGCTGCCATTCGTTCTGCCTGTCCGGCTATTTGCACGACGAGGAGGCCGAGCGTTTCGGCCGGATGATCCGCCCCATCCTCGCCGAGAACAATCGGGGTCGCTGGGCTGCGTAGGGCCGCGCGGGTCGACATCGCGGGTCAGGCCGAGGCGAGCGCGGCTTCGCTGCCAACGCCGATCAACCGCCGCACCTCGGCAGCCGGCTTGGGGGCACTGAACAGGTAGCCCTGCATCTGGGTGCAGCCGAGCCTCTTCAGCAAGGCCTTCTGCTGTTCGGTTTCGACGCCCTCGGCGGTCGTGATCATGTTGCGCGAAGTCGCAATGTTCACCACCGCCTGCACGATCGTCTCCGAGCCGTCGACCTCGATGTCGCTGACGAAGCAGCGGTCGATCTTGATCTTGTCGAACGGGAAGCGCTTCAGATAGCTCAGCGAGGAGAAGCCGGTGCCGAAATCGTCGAGCGCGATGCGCACGCCGATGGCGCGGAGCTGATGCAGGATCGCCAGCGCGGTCTCGTCGTCATGGATCAGGACCGCCTCGGTGATTTCGATTTCCAGCCGATCTGGCGGCAGGCGGGAGGTGGCAAGTGCGCCCATGATCCGAAGTGCGAGTGTCTGGGATCTCAACTGGACTGGCGAGACGTTGACGGCGAGTCGCACATGGGCCGGCCAGCTGGCGGCCTCGATGCACGCCGTCTGCAGCACCCAATCGCCGAGCTCGTTGATCAGGCCGATATCTTCCGCCAGCGGGATGAATTCCGCCGGCGAGACCATGCCGCGTCCGGGGTGGCGCCAGCGCAGCAGCGCCTCGCAGCCCACCACCTCGTTGCTGCCGAGGTCGAGCAGCGGCTGATAGTGAATTTCGAAACCGCGATCGACCATCGCCTGCCGCAGGTCCTGCTCCATGGTCAGCCGCGCCTTGGCGCGGGCATCCATGACCGGCTCGAAGAAACGATGGGTGCGGCGGCCTTCGGCCTTGGCGCCGTACATCGCCAGATCGGCGCTCTTGATCAGCTGGTCGAGATCGGTGCCGTCCTGCGGCGCCAGCGCGATGCCGATGCTGGCGTCGGTCGAGAGTTGATGGCCGAGGCAATGATGGGGTTGCCGGATCGCCTCCTGGATCCGCGTCACGAATTCGACGACGTCGTCGCGGTCGCCGGCCGCGGTCTGGATTACGGCGAATTCGTCGCCGCCGAGCCGCGCAATCAGATCGGTCGGCTTGAGGCAGTCCTTGATACGGGAGGCGACGGCCTTCAACAGTTCGTCGCCGACATGATGCCCGAGCGAGTCGTTGATGCCCTTGAATTCGTCGATATCGATATAGAGCAGCGCGAATTGTTCGCCGCCGACGGCCTTCTGCAACTCGCGCTCGATCTGTTCGCGGAACAACACCCGGTTCGGCAAGTCGGTCAGCGCGTCGTAATGCGCGAGATGGGCGATCTTTTCATCGGCGCGGCGACGCTCGGTAACATCCTCGACGACATGGACGATGTAGCTGGGCTCGCCGGCCTGATTGCGAATTCCGAGCCGTCTGGAGGTGATGTAGCGACGGCCCATCGCCTGGGTTTCCCAGAGATGCTCGTCCTTGAACAGGCCGTCGGCGGATCGCAGCGCCTTGTCGTCGTCGGCCGTGACGATCTCGGCGGATGCTTGCGGAAATATGTCGAAGGCGGTTTTGCCGATGATGCTGTCGCGGGAAATGCCGAATTGAGTTTCGGCCACGCGGTTGGCCAGAAGGTAGCGGCGATCCCGGGCGCCCTTCACGGTGATCTGCGAGGGGATGTGATCGATGATCTGGCTCAGGAAAGCATGGTTGCGGTCGCGTTCCTGCTCGAGTTTGCGACGCTCGGTGACATCTTCGATGGTGGCGATCCAGCAGCCATGCGCCAGCGGCCGGCTGATGGCCAGGAAGCTTCGCCCGTCCGGGCACTGCATCATGCTGTGGTCGGCCTCACCCCGTGCGATATTCCGCAAAACGCCGGAACAGAATTCCTTGACGTCGCCGCTAAAGGCTCCCTTGTCCTTGCGGTGCTGGATCAGGTCGGAGAAATGACAGCCGGGCTTTACGATGTCCGGCGACAGGTTGAACATGTCGATGTAGCGCTGGTTGACGGTGACGATGCACGCGGAGGCGTCGTACATCACCAGGCCCTGGATCATGTTGTTGAGCGCGGTGTCGAGCCGGTGCCGTTGCGATTCCAGCCGTTGCTGCGCCTCTTTGCTCTGCCGGGTCATCTGCCGGATGATGAGGAACAGGATCAACGCGATCGTCGATGCCGACAAGATGGCGGCGCTGACCAGGAACCTGGTCTGGGCCTCCCAATCGGCCAGCGCGGCGGTCATCGAATTGGTCGCGATGACGATGATCGGGAAGCGGCTCAACTGGGCCGCGGACCCGAGCCGTTCCCTGCTGTCGATCGGGCTTTTGACGCGCAGCGTCTGCTGACCGCCCTGCGTCAGGACACGCTGCAGCAGCGGCGCCGATTTGAAATTTTGTCCGACCAGGTGTTCGGCGCGCGGATGTCGCGCCAGCAGGGTGCCGTCGGCGTGAAACATCGAAACGGCGGCGTCCGCTCCGATCGCGACGGAAGCAAAGAACTTCACGTAATTGGAAGGATCGATGCGCCGCGTCATCACGCCGAGAAAGACACCATCTTCGCCGGTCAGCCGATGGGCAACGACCGTGTTCAGACTGCCGCTGACAAGGCTGCGAAGCGCCTCGGTCTGGATCGAAGGTGATTGCGGATTGAATTTGAAGGACTTGAAGTAGGCGCGTTCGGAGATGTTGAGGGCCGGCGTCGGTAACGGCCGCGACCAATTGATGATGTTGCCGTCGGCGTCATAGATCGAAATGTCGCCGAGATAGGACAGGACGCCGGCTTTGGATCTGAGGATTTCGTGAGCTTCCAAACTCGACATCAATTTCCGGAACGCCTGCGGCGAAGCGATGCCGGGAATGTGCAACCGCGCTATCACGTCGGCGGCGATGGTGTCGGAGTCCTCGAATTGCTGGTCGAAGTGACGGGTGAGCAGCAGTACGGTGTTTTGCAATTCGCGTTCGCTGTTAGCCAGCGCGCGCTCGCGGAATTCCGCGACCATCATGATCGTGCCGGCAAAAATCGCCGCAACCAGCAGGGCCCCGCAAACGGTCAGCCACAGCACCGGACCACGGATCGTCGTGCCGAGACGCCGACTGGCCGCCGCGGCTCGGGACACCATGCTTTTCAGGTCGCGAAACAGAACGCGCATTCCCCCTTCTCCCCGGGAACTACATACGATGCGCTCATGTCATAAGCCGTTAGGAAATCCGGTTACCTAAGGTTTAATCCAGCCCTCTAGGCACCGTTTGCGGCCGCACTGCGCGCATGGCCGGCTGCGTGGTGCGCAAGGTGGTATCTGTCTACTTTTACAACTTTCGGGATTGGGGTCGGCGGGGGCGATGCGCGGACGCTAAGCTGCCTCAGCGGCGATAGCCGCTGGCGCGGGAAAAGGCCGGGCGGGTTTCCTGTGCCGGGCGGCTCGACAGGCTGGCGCGCGTTTCGCTGGCGAGCGGTGCGGCCGGCCTGAGATCTTCCAGGAAGATCGGCTTGGAGAAGTAATAGCCCTGCGCATAGCGGATCTTGGTCGCGGCCTGCAGATAGGCCAGTTCCTCGAAGGTTTCGAGGCCTTCGGCGATCACGGTCATGCCGAGCGCTTCGCTCAGCGATTCGATCGCCCGCAAAATGCCCTGGCTGCGCGGCCGCAGATGGATGTCGGTGATGAAGGAACGATCGATCTTGATTTCGTCGGCGGTGATGTCGGCCAGCGCCGACAGCGACGAATAGCCGATGCCGAAATCGTCGATCGAGATGCCGACGCCGAGCTTGCGGAAGATCGGCAGGATTTCATCCTGGAAATGCGTCTTGGTGACGAAAGCGTCTTCGGTCACCTCGATCATGAAGCGCTTCGGAAATCCGGTCGCCTCCAGCGCCTGCGCGAACGGCCGCATGAATTCGGGATTGCCGGCCTGCTTGGCCGCGACGTTGATGCTGATCGTGGTATCGGGACCGAAGGTCTCGTTGATCAGGTCGATCGACTTGACGATCTCCGCCAGCACCAGATGGGTCAGTTCGTCGATCAACCCCAGTTCGACGGCGAGCTTGATGAAGGTGCCGGGGGCCTGAATCACGCCCTCATCGTCCCTGAGCCGCACCAGCGCTTCGATGCCCTTGACGGCCTTGGTGCGGATGTCGACCTTGGTCTGGAACGCACAGCAGAAGCGCTTTTCCAGGATTGCCAGCCGCAGCGATTGTTCGACCTTCATCCGCGCCAGCGCCTCGCGTTCCATGCTGGAGTCGAAGAACGCTGCCCCGCCCTTGGCTCCGTTCTTGACGCGGTACATCGCGATATCGGCATTTTGGCGCAGCGTGTCGTAGGTCTTGCCGTGCTCGGGATAAAGGCTGACGCCGATCGACGTCGAAGCGAATATCTCCGATTCGTCGATGAAGAACGGCGCCTTCAGCCGTTGCAGCATGAAATGGATGTATTCGGCGACTTCGCTCTCGCTTTGGACCGGATTGAGCAGCAGCATGAACTCGTCGCCGCTGATCCGCGATAGGATGTCGGATTCGCGCAAATCCATGCCCAGCCGCTTGGCCATTTCGACCAGCAAGGCGTCGCCGATCGCGTGGCCGTAATAGTCGTTGATGTGCTTGAAATTATCGACGTCGAGAAACGCGAGCGCGAAGTGGCCGTGGACATTGCCTTGTTGCAAATGGCCTTGTTGCAAATTGCCTTGGGCGCTGTCGCGCGCGAGCAGCGTGTTGACGCGGTGTTCGATCACCCGCCGGGTCGGCAATCCCGTTAGTTCGTCATAATAGGCCGAGCGGAACAACGAATCCTCGAACGCCTTTTGTTCGGTGATATCGGCGGAACTCGAGAGCAGCAAATTGCGTCCGGCGATCTGGATCGGCCGGTGTGAGGTGAGAAATACGTGCTTGGCCGGACCGGAGGTCACGGCCTCTTCCAGTGTGGCCGCGTGGCCGCTGCGGAGCAAATCGAGACAGGTCTCCTGGCGATCGCTCAATTGCGAGGGCGCAGGCGCGGCCGCGGCCATCTGCAGTAACGCCGCGGCGGCGTCGTTCACCAGCAGGAACTCGCCTTGCTCGTCCTGAACCGTCACGCCGGTCGGAAGCAATCTGAGGACATCCCGCAGAATGCTCAATTCGGTACCAAAAGCGCCTTCGTTACCGGCGCCAGTCGCTGCCGCCTGAAGGTCATGTTTATAGGGACTATGCATGCAGCGGAGCTTGCCAAAGTCCCTTCTAATTTTGGTTAAGTGGAACTGTGAAAAACCGCGACACTCCTAGAAGTTGGCGCTTTCGGACCACGCGGCCGCAATCGTCATTAACAGAATCTCAATTCGGAATGCGGCCGCGTGCGATAATTGCGAATTGTGCCTTCAGGTTGTGCAACCGCGTTCAGCTTGCGGGGATGCGACACTGCATCGTGCAATGAACGCCGGTCTTCAGGAAACTGACTTCGGTCTTGCCGTCGAACGAGCGGAGTGCCGATTGTAACAGCTTGGTGCCGAAGCCCGGCGCTCCGATTTTTTCAACCGCAGGTCCCTCGGTTTCGTCCCAGGTGATCTTGAGCCAAGCCACATTGAGTTTGTCGTCTGACACCGTCCACGACACCTGCAACATGCCATTCGCAGCGGAAAACGCGCCGTACTTCCCGGCATTGGTGGCCAATTCGTGGAAAATCAGCGCCAGGCTGACCGCCAGCTTGGCCGGAAGGAATAGCGGATCGCCGTTCAGGTTGAATCGGACATGGCCGTAAGGCCCGAGTTCGGAGCGCAGCAAGTCCTTGATATCACAGCCGCTGCCATCGACCCGTGCGATCAGATCGTCGGTTGCCGACAGCGCGCGGATCCGGTGATCGATGCTGTTCCAGACCTGCGGTTCATCATGCAAGACCTGGTGCAGAACGGCGTGAATCGTCGATGTCTTGTTCTTCAGCCGGTGCTGCAGCTCGTCGACGATCAGCTTGCGGTATTCCTCTTCCTCGGTCAGGCGTTTGGCGATCTGCCGCTGTTGTACGACGATGGTCCGGTAGTGCTCGACGCCCCATATTGTGAGGCCGCAGACCGCCCAGAAAATCAGCAGCAACGCCAGGCGCGCGGAATCGGCCACGGTGCCGCTGAAATTGATGGCGACGCCAAGCGTGCCGCCGGCAAGCGCCGTTGCGATCCCGATCCGGAAGCCGCCAAAGGCGGTGGCAAAGAACACGGCCGGAAAATACGGCGTGAAGAATACGTCGGGGCGGATCTGGGCCAGTCCCCACCGCGCCAGGGTCGCCAAAACGAGGCAACAGACCGCAAAGGCGGTGCTGAATAGCGGTGAGGGCTGGGAAATTCCCTGCCAGCCATGCCTGAACTCGTCGATCAATTTCGTCATCGGTGTTGTCACTTCACGTGATCAGCGAATCCAAAATAAGGCCGACCCTAACGGAAATCGGGGATATCGAGCCCGCCGGCAACGACGAGGCGGTCCTGCCATGGCGATGTCAGCGCGATAAGCTCGCTTGCGTTGTTCCCGGCGGGCGGGAATATTGGCATCAACAAAAACGGGAGGAATGGATGAACCGTCTCATTCGCGCGTTCGGCGCATCGGCCCTCTTTGTCCTTACGGCCACCGGGAACAGTTGGGCGGACCCGGTGCTCCCCATGGCTGTGACGCCCGAAGACGTCGGCCTGTCCTCCAGTCAGCTGGCGCGCATCGAGGCGGTGACCCAGAAACACGTCGAAACCGGGCTGGTGCCGGGCGCCGTGATGCTGGTGGCGCGGCGCGGCAAGGTAGCCTGGCACAAGACCATGGGTTTCCGCGACCGCGCGGCGAAAGACCCGATGCGACCGGACTCGATCTTCCGCATCTATTCCATGACCAAGCCGATCGTCTCGGTCGCGGCCATGATGCTGGTCGAGGAGGGAAAGATGCAGGTCAGCGATCCCGTCTCGAAATATATTCCGGAAATCGGCCGCATGAAGGTGGGCAAGGAGACCACCGAGAACGACAAGGCGGTGCTGCAATTGACCGATCCCGCCCGCGAGATGACGGTGCAGGACCTGTTGCGGCACACCTCCGGGCTGATCTACGGCACGCGCGGCAAATCGCTGATCAATGCAGCCTATATCGAGGCCAGGATCGGTGGCCGTGATGCCAGCAATGAGGAGTTTGTCGCGAAATTATCGAAGCTGCCGCTGCGGTTCTCCCCCGGCGAGCGCTGGGAATACGGGGTGTCGACCGACGTGCTGGGACGCGTGGTCGAAGTCGTCTCGGGCAAGACGCTGGGCGAATTCCTCAACGAGCGCATCCTGACGCCGCTCGGCATGACCGACACGGGCTTCTCTGTGCCGTCCGACAAGCTCAATCGCGCCGCCCAGCCCTGGCAAATGCCCGAATCGCCGCCGATGACGCCGCGCTTCGACGTGGCGCAAAAGCCCCGTTTCGAATCCGGCGGCGGCGGCCTTACCAGCACGATGGACGACTACCTGCGCTTTGCGATCATGCTCGCCGATAGCGGCGAATTCGCCGGCAAGCGCCTGCTCGGCAACAAGACCGTCGATTTCATGACGGCGGATCATACTTTGGCGCGGCCGGGCCGGCCGCCGGGGCTGGGTTTTGGCCTCGGCTTCGAGGTTCGGACCAGCGTCGGGGATGCCGCCTTGCCGGGCTCGCTCGGGGAATATGGCTGGGCCGGCAACGCCGGCACGCTGTTCTGGATTGATCCCAAGGAACAATTGATCGCGATTTACATGGTGCAGGTCGATGACGGCGTGCGGATCATGCTGCGCAATCAGTTCCGGACCATGGTCCAGTCCGCGATCATCAACTAGGATTTCTCAGGTTTCGCAAAGGGGATGGTGAAATGGGACGGCTGGACGGCAAGGTCGCGGTGATCACGGGCGCGACCAGCGGCATCGGACTGCATACGGCGGAAATTTTCGTCGCCGAAGGCGCGAAGATCGTCATCGCCGGGCGCCGCGCGCCGGAGGGCGAGGCGCTGGCCAAGAAACTCGGCGCTATCTGCATCTTTCGTCAGACCGATGTCACGGTCGAGGAGCAGATGAAGGCGCTGATCGGGCTTTGCGTGGAAAAGTTCGGCAGGATCGATTGTCTGTTCAACAACGCCGGCGGTCCGGCCCAGACCGGCGGCATCGAAGGCCTTGAGGTCGATCGCTTCGATGCGGCGATGGCGACGCTGGTGCGCAGCGTGATGCTCGGCATGAAGCACGCAGCACCCCAGATGCGCAAGCAAGGCTCCGGCAGCATCATCAACAATGGCAGTATCGCAGGGCGGCTTGCCGGCTTCTCGTCATCGATGGTCTACGGCGCGGCCAAGGCCGCCGTCATCCACCTCACCAAATGCACGGCGATGGAGCTCGGCGAATCCAACATCCGCGTCAATTCGATCTCGCCGGGTGCAATCGCGACCGGCATCTTCGGCAAGGCGCTGGGCCTTTCGGTGGAAGCCGCCGAAAAGACCCCGAGCGTGATGCGTGAGGTCTACAAGACCGCGCAGCCGATCCCGCGCGCCGGATTGCCAGCGGATATCGCGCATGCCGCGGTGTTCCTCGCCAGCGACGAATCCTCTTTCATCAACGGCCACGATCTCGTTGTCGACGGCGCCATCACCGGCGGCCGCAACTGGACCCAGCAGCAGCAGGGCTATGTCGCGCTGCGCAAGGCATTCGATCAGGGATAGGTACTTTGCCGTCATTGCGAGCGAAGCGAAGCAATCCATTCTTCCTTCGTTGCGCCATGGATTGCTTCGCTGCGCTCGCTAGCACAAACGCTTTGCGTTTGTTGCAGGCAATGACGACGAGATAGTGGAAGGAGAAGAAGAAATGTCTGCAACACTTGGTTTGTCACCCGCCAGCCCCCAAGGGCGGCCGTTTTATCTCGCCGTGATCGCCGGGCTCGCCTGCGCCTTCGTGATCGGGAAGACCTTGCCCTCCACGATGGATGCGATCTCGGCGATTATCGAGCCGCTTTGTTCGAACGCTGCGGCCGCAGGCTCGCCGCTCGATACCGTCGAGCCGATCGGCTCCTACGCGCTCCCGAACGTGCCGGGCAAGAGGGTGACGATCGTGCGCGTGTTCTACGGGCCCGGCGGGTTCACCCGCGCGCACCGGCATGCCGGCTCCGTCACCGCCTATGTCACCAAGGGCGAAATCCGCTCGCAGCTTGCCGGCGGCGTCGTCGAGACGTTCAAGGTGGGCCAGTCGTTCTTCGAACCGCCCGGAGCCGTGCACCTGGTTTCGGCCAATGCCAGCATGACAGAGCCCGCGGAATTGATCGCGGTATTCGTCGCCGATGAAGGCGCGCAGCTCACGACGTTTGTGGAGTAGCTGGGGATCGTAGATCGTAGGGTGGGCAAAGCGAAGCGTGCCCACCATTCTGCCAACGGCCTCGGATAGATGGTGGGCACGGCGCGAAGTGCGCCTTTGCCCACCCTACGCATTCCTCTGTCACACTGCCTTCAGCACGACCTTCAGTCCGTCCCGCGGTTTTGGGATCGGCCACATCTGCCAGTCCGGCTTGTAGCCGGGCTCCAGCGAGACACTGAGATTCTGCAGGAAATGCCGTGCAAAGCATTTCGCCTGCATATAGGCAAAATGCAGCCCGAGGCACATATGCGCGCCGCCGCCGAACGGCACCCAGGCGAAGCGATGACGGTTGCGCTGCGCCTCGTCGGTGAAACGCATCGGATCGAATTTGTCCGGATCGGGCCAGATCTCGGCCATGTGATGGGTGAACAGCGGATTGACGCCGACCAGGGTGCCGGCCGGGATCGCATAGCCCTTGAAGGTGAAATCGCGGACGGCGCGGCGCGGCATCGAGGGTACCGGCGGCTTCAGCCGCAACGCCTCCTTGAACGCCATCTCGCTCAGCGGCATTTTCTCAAGATTGTCGATGCTGGAGGGGTCGTTGGCCTCGATGCCGAGCCCTTTGACTTCCTCGCGCAGCCGCGCCTGCCATTCTGGATGCGCGGCAAGCTCGCCGACAAAGGAGGTCAACGACGACGTTAGCGTGTCATGCGCCGCCATCATCAGGAAACTCATATGATCGATGACGTCCTGGGTCGACAGCAGCGCGCCGTCCTCATGGGTGGCCTGGCAAAGCTGCGAGAACAAATCGTCGCCGCCGCCGCGCGCGCGGCGGATCGGAATTTGTTCGGAGAAATAGGCGACGATCCGCTTGCGCCCCGCGACGCCGCGGCCCATCTGCGTGAACGGCAGCGGGTATCGGATCGGTGCCACGGCCGCCGCCACCATGTCGACGAAGGCGCGCGTGATCTCGTCCACCTCGGGACCGATCTCGGCGCCGAGAAACGATGTTGCCGCCAGATCGAGCGTGAGCTGCTTCATCGCGGGATAGACCAGCATCTCGCCGGGTTGCGCCTTCCATTGCTTGACGCGCACGGCAATGCCGCGGTCGAGATCAGTGAGGTAGGATTTCATCGGTCCCGACTTGAACGCAACCGACAGCGCACGGCGGTGCAAACGATGTTCCTCGAAGTCCAGCAGCATCAGCCCGCGCGGAAACAGCCGGCCGAGGATCATGCCCCAGCCATGGGTCGAGGAAAATTGCTTGGCCTGGTCGAACAGCAGCAGTTCGTTGGCCTCGGGGCCGAGCAGGTTGATGCTGGTCTCGCCGAACACGTGGCTGCGATAGACCGGGCCAAATTTGGCGTGCATCCGCTCGACCTGCCCTTTGGGATCGGCGAGGACCTCCAGCGTCTTTCCGATCACCGGCCAGCCTTCGTCGCCAGGTATGTGCTTGAGTGAATTACGCTTCGGCGGTGTAAGGGTGATCGCGGGGGAGGCCACATTCTGCATCGACATGGCGATTTGCTCCGGTTCGGCTCTGGCCCATTATGTGGGATCATCGGCATAACCAAGGCTGGAAAATAACGCTTTGTTGCGTCGATGCAAAGCCGTTAGCGCCGGTGGCGCGCCGCTTCATCCAAACCGCGCCACAAGGCCGCGGGCCGTGCTAGGGTGTGGCAAAATCAAGCCGGGCAGGGAGAACTGATATGTCGAGACTATTGGGTGTGATTGCCGTCACGCTGGCGGCGATGGTCGCCGGACCAATCGCCGCACAGGCGCAGACCATGCCCGCCATCACCAGCTTTGGTCCGGATTTCCCCAAAACCGGAATCTTCATCGGCAACAGCTTCTTCTATTACAACAACGGCCTGCCGGGTCATCTGTCGTTGATGGAAAAGGCCGCCGACCCCGAGAACGTGCAGGCCTACCGCAACACCATGGTGACGATCGGCGGTTCCGGCTTCGACTGGCATGATATCGAAAGCTATTTCCGGCCCAATGCGATCGGCAGCTATTCCTTCGACCCGAACAACAATGTCGTCTTCAACAAGCTCGACCGGCTGTTCGACGTCGCCGTCATGATGGATTGCAGCCAGTGCCCGATCCATCCCACGCTCAAAACCGTATTCACCGACTATGCGAAGAAGAACAGCACCATCGTGCGCGCCAGGGGCGCCAAGCCCGCGTTCTTCATGTCCTGGGCCTATGCCGACAAGCCGGAGATGACGGCGCAATTGGCCGAGGCCTACACGATTGCCGGCAACGAGAACAACGCGCTGGTGATTCCCGCAGGCCTTGCCTTCGCACGCGCCATCAGCAAGCAGCCCGAGCTCAACCTCTATGCGCCGGACAAGCGTCATCCGTCGTTGGCCGGCACGTATCTCGCGACTTGCGTGGTGTTTGCGTCGCTGACCGGGCGCTCGCCGGTCGGCAACCCGTATCTCGCCGGCATCGATGCGCCGACCGCGAAATTCCTGCAAACCGTGGCGTGGGAAACCGTGCAGAGCTATTACGCGAAGTAGAAATTCTGGAGTGGGGCGCCGCGGAGAGCATCCGCGGCGCTCGAAACGTCAGGCCTTGCGCTTGGCGGCTTCCTTTTGCAGGTCCGGCGCATTGATGGTGGGGATCGCCACCCGTCCGGGGCCGGTGACCGCGAGGGCCGCGGCGGCCTTGTCGTTTTCCATGATCTTGGCCATCACGGCTTTTCCTGCGCGCTCGAACACCGCGCGGTTTTCGACCAGGAATTTCTGCGACTCGCGCAGTCCCTTCACGTAGCCGTTGATCTCCGGGATCACGTAGCGCGCCACCATGTCCCAGCTGCGTCGGGTGTTTTCCGGATTGGCCCAGTCATGCACGAAGCCGACGATGGTGCCGACGCCGCCGGAAACCGCCATCAGATTCTTGATGGTCTTGATCAGGTCGTCAGGTGTTCCGATGGTGGAAGCGGCGGCTTCGCCGCCCGCGGTTTTCTCAAGCGCGTCCTCGGGTGACTTGAACGGCTCGAGGCCCGGCCGTTGCAGCGTGCCGACATTATATTCATTGTGCCACTTCATCAGGCCCGGGCCGGCCTCGCGATAGGCCTGTTCGCGCGTTTCGGCGATGTGCCAGGAGAGCAGCACGCGCCAGTCGGCGCGGCTCACGGTGGTGCCGGCCTTCTTGGCGGCGTCCTCGGCAAAGCCCCATTGCGTCGGCAGCGCCATCAGGCCCTGCGTCGACATCGAACCCAGCGAGATGATGCCGATGCCGTATTTGCCCGCCAGCGTCATGCCCGAGGGCGAAATCTGCGACGCCACCACGAACGGCATCTCTTCCTGCAGCGGCAGCAATTGCAGCGCGGCGTCGTTCATCTGAAACCAGTCGCTCTTGGCGG
The DNA here is from genome assembly GCF_018130125.1 of Bradyrhizobium sp. AUGA SZCCT0177. Lineage (NCBI taxonomy): Bacteria > Pseudomonadati > Pseudomonadota > Alphaproteobacteria > Hyphomicrobiales > Nitrobacteraceae > Bradyrhizobium > Bradyrhizobium sp. AUGA SZCCT0177. The sequence goes on from NZ_JAFCMA010000028.1 coordinate 33,999, forward strand.
TGACGCGCTCGCCCTTGAACAGCCGGCGGATGACCGCGATCGCTTCGTCCTGGCGGTCGCGCTGCGTCATCGGATCGATGCCGAGGGTATGCGCGTCGGAGGCCAGCGCGCCCGGACCGGAGCCGAAGATGGCGCGGCCGCCGGTCATCCAGTCGAGCTGCACCATGCGCTGCGCGACATTGTAGGGATGGTGATACGGCAGCGACACCACGCCGGTGCCGAGCTTGATGCGCTTGGTGCGCTCGCCGGCGGCGGCCAGGAACATTTCCGGCGAGGCGATCATCTCCCAGCCCGAAGAATGGTGCTCGCCGCACCAGAATTCGTCGAAGCCGAGCGCGTCGATCTGCTCGACGAAGTCTAGGTCGCGGCGGAATTGCAGCAGCGGATTCTCGCCGATCGGATGATGCGGGGCGAGAAAGGCTCCGAATTTGAGGCGCGCCATGGGGTTTTCTCTCCGGATTTATTGTTCTTTGGAATTGCTCGGTGCCAAACTACGGGGTGGGGCAGGGCAAGGCAATCCTCCAAGCCCGCCGCTGGCGCATGGTTGTCGCGCAAGTTTGGCTGACATACCGTCGGCCGGAATTACTGCCACTCACCTCAGGGACCACCATGAATCGCATCCTCGCCCGATGAATCTGGCAAAACCCCGCATCGACATCGGCTTTGCCACCAATCACGCTCCGGCAGCGCTTGCGTTCTGGCAGAACGAGATCGGCCTACGGTTCGACCACACCCAACCGATCCGCCGCGGCTACAAGCAGCACCGCCACGATCTCTGCGGCTCGATCCTGAAGATCAATCAGGTCTATGAACCGCTGCCGGACAATCCGCCGTCGGGTTACCTCGAACTGCTGATAGCACGCGATGGCCTGACTGCGCCGCAGCCGATGGCCGATCCCGAGGGCAACCGCGTCTCGCTGGTGCCGAGAGGCATGTACGGCATCGAGCGCATCGGCATTCGCCTTGGCGTTCGCGACGTCGCGGCGCATCGCCGTTTCTACACCGAAGCACTGGGATTGCCGTTAGGTGAAGCCAACGCCAATGGCGCCGAGACGTTCCTCGCCGGCGACACGGTGCTAATCGTCGAGCCCGCGGCCGACGCGCCGCATGATGCTGCTTTTGAAGGCAAGGGTTGGCGCTACATCACGTTCCAGGTCTTCGAAGTCGACCGCGAGCACGCTCACGTGCTGTCCCATGGCGGCCGCGAAGCCCGCGCGCCGGTGACGCTGGGGACCACGGCGCGGATCTCGATGGTGCGCGATCCCGACGGCAACTGGATCGAGCTGTCGCAGCGGGCGTCGCTCACTGGTTCGCTGGAGCCTTCGCATGGATAGGTTTATGTGACGATGATCCGTAGGGCGCATCAGCAGATTTTGGGATACGCGTCGCCAAGTATCGCCTTGCCGGGCGCAGCCATCGATGGCATGCTCGGCATATGACGCCCAAATGCATTTCGCTCAAGGCACCTTGGTGGCGCTCCTTTTAAGGAGCGGCACGGCGTTACTATTTTCAACGACCTTCGCCGCCGTGATCGGGTGAGCCAAGGTCGTTTTCCGGCAAGTCTCCAATCGCGGCGGCTCCAATCAGGAGAAGCCATATGCTTGTCGAGACTGTGCGACCAATCATTCTCACCGGTGATCGCACCACCGGACCCCTTCACCTTGGCCACTATGCAGGCTCGCTGAGAAATCGGGTTGCGCTTCAGCGCACGCATCGACAGTTTGTTTTGCTGGCCGATGCACAAGCCTTGACGGACAATATCGACGATCCCGAAAAAGTGCGCAGCAATGTGATGGAAGTGGCCCTCGATTACCTGGCCGTCGGCATCGATCCGGGCGAAACGACCATTTGCGTGCAATCTGCATTGCCGGCGCTTGCCGAACTTGCCCAGCTGTATCTCAATTTTGTTTCCGTGGCCCGGTTGGAGCGCAATCCGACGATCAAGGATGAAATTCAGATGCGGGGCTTTGAGCGGGACATTCCCGCGGGCTTCCTGTGCTATCCGGTGGCGCAGGCCGCAGATATTACGGCATTCAAGGCGACCGTCGTGCCGGTGGGGTTGGATCAAGCTCCGATGATCGAACAGACGAATGAAATCGTTCGTCGGATCAATCGGCAGGTCGGTCGTGAGCTGTTGGTGGAGGCAAAGGCGCTCATTCCGGCAACGGGACGACTTCCCGGCGCTGATGGAAAGGCGAAAATGAGCAAATCCCAGGGGAATGCGATTTCGCTTTCAGCTTCGCCCAACGAGATCAGGGCTTTTGTAAATCGCATGTACACGGACCCGAATCACTTGCGCGCATCCGATCCCGGGGTCGTTGAAGGCAATGTTGTCTTTGCATACCTTGATGCGTTCGACACCGACCAAGCCGCCGTTGATGAACTGAAAGCGCGCTATCGGCGCGGAGGGCTTGGCGACGTCACGGTCAAGCGCCGCCTTGAAGACGTGTTGCAAGAGCTGCTGAAGCCGATCCGCGAACGTCGCCAGGCTGTGTCCAATGATCTCGGCTACGTGCTTGATGTGCTGCGTTCCGGCACGTCCAGGGCGCGCGCGATCACTCAAGCCACCTTCGATGAATTGCGCTATGGCTTGGGCCTGTTTTCGTTAGCCGGAACAAGATGAGATCGGCTGCTTGCATCATCGTAGTTCTACGGAGGGCGATGCATAAAGGCTTAAGGAACTTTGACTAGGTCTGTCAGCAGCATTCCAGAACAGAACGCGAAGGTCCCGGTCCTTCTGTGGCGGTCGAGCCGGGGTCTTGCTTCCAATGAATCAGTTACCCGCAGGCGGCGCCGTACTCAGCGGCGTCGCCTGTTATTTCATGACCGCACCTTTGCCTTACTGCACCGGCACGTTCAGCGAGCGCACCACGCGAAAACTGTAGCCGCCGCCGTCGACGATGCCGTTTTCGCGATAGCCCGCGCGAACCATGTTGGCCATCCAGTCCCAGGTGCCGCCGCGCAGCATACGCCGCTCGCAATTGCCCTCGAGCCAGGGCGAGCCATCGACCGGCGTATCTTCATTGTAGCGCTTGTTGAAGCAGTCCTCGGTCCACTCGAACACGTTGCCGTGCACCTGATACAGGCCGAACGGGTTGGGCGGATAGGAGTCCACCACCACGGGCCCCTTGCTGTCCGCACCGCGCGGCCCGGCGCCATAGGGGATCGATGCCTTGTAGTTGGCGTCCTGCGCGCTGATGGTGTTGCCGAACCAGAACGTCGTCGAGGTGCCGGCGCGGGTGAAATATTCGCGCTCGGATTCGCTCGGCAGCCGGTAGGTGCGGCCGACCTTCTTCGACAGCCACGCCAGATAGGATTTCGCGGCCACGAAATTGATGCCCTGCGCCGGCATGCGGCCGCGGCCAAAACCCTTGTCGTCGCCCTTGTCGCGGCCGCAGCCGCCGTCGGCGAGACAGGCGTCCCATTCGTCGAACGAAATGGTGAAGCGGCCCACTGACGGCTTTGCAAAACTGACGCGATGAATCGGATCCTCGCCCTTGAAGCGGTCCGGCTCATCGGCGGGCGTCCCCATCATGAACGAGCCCTTCGGCACCACCACCATTTCAGGACAAACATCGCATTCCTTGAAACTGTCCTTTGGAATGAGCGACTGCTCGATCTCGGGCGTCAGCGGCTGGACGCGCTTTTCCGGAAAGAACTGCCGGGGCGCGCGCGGACGCGGGGTCTGGCCTTCTTCCGCGACCGGTACCGGCGTCTGCATGCCCGGTGGCCACGGTTTTGTTGCCGACGCGCTGCCAGTGAATGAAACGGCGAGCACTGCGGCCATCGGCGCAAGGAGAAGCTTCGACACGAATTCCATAGGTCATCCCTTGCGCGGACCGGTAATGGTGCTTGGTCGCGGGCCAAGGGATTCGCGTTCACGGTAAATTTGAAGTCGTCGGGCGCCTAAGCTAGAGCAAGCCATGAGCTATTTTCCCGACGAATCCACCGGCCGCGCATGGGCACGATACGCAATATTGGCATTGCCGCTGCTCTACCTGATCGTCGCCCTGACCTATTCGGCATACATGGCGCCGTGGGGGCGTCAGGTCGATCCCGAGTCGGCTTATGCGATGAACGGTCTTGCCTGGGCGGCGGGCTATCCCATGATGAAGAACGATCATCCCGGCACGACGACGATCCTGCTCGGCGGGATCGTCATGAAGCTCTATGCATTCATCAGCGGCCGTTCCGACATCATCGAATTCGGGCTGAAGAACTACGACGCATTCATCTACGCGTCGCGGGCCGTCGAAGCCCTGCTGATGTCGCTCGCCTTGCTGGCCTCCGGCCTCATGGTGCAGCGCGTGACGCGAAGCGCGATTGCCGCTGTTCTGTTACAGGTCGGGCCATTCGTCCATTTCGAGTTGATGCACTTCGAACTGATGCTGACCCCCGAAAGCCTGATGATTTCATGTGTCGTTCTGGGAACCGGGCTGGTGCTCAAGTCGGCGCTCGGCCGGGAGCCGCCGACCGCAGGTCTCGGCGTTGCGCAAGGCCTCGTGTTCGCACTCGGGCTGTCGTCCAAATATTTGTATGCGCCGCTGGCTATTCTTTCCGTGGCGCTGCTGCGAAGCTGGCGGGCGTATGTGCTGGCGACGCTGGTCGGCGCGTTCGGATTTTTTGTCTTCAACAGGATATTGAATCCGTACGTCTTCACGAGCGGATTCCATTGGCTTGTGAGCATCGCAACGCACAAGGGTATCTACGGCGCCGGCGAGCCGGGCTTCATCGACTTCAACCTGTTCTGGTCGAACATGGGCCAGATCATCGCGGCGAGCCCCCTGATCTCAGCGGTGTTCGTCCTTGGCGGGTGCGTTGCGCTGGCGCGAATGCTGACCAGCCGCGATTACCTGAATCCGGTCAGCCTGACGCTGCTGGCGTGTTTCGTCGCCTTTGCGGCGCAGCTGCTCGCGACGTCCAAGCATTTCAACCTGCATTACATGGTTGCGTCATGGACGCTGACCGGCGGCGTTCTCGTGCTGAGCATCATTGAGATGCGAAGACTGTGGCCCGCGCTGTCGCCACGCCTGCTTGCCGGCGCGGCAGGATTGATTTGCATTGCCCTTCTTTCCACGAGCCTGATCAGGCTCAAGGACGAAGCGGTGACATGGAGCGGCCTCAACAGGACCGGCGCCAGGCTGTCGCAAGCCGTTGTCTCCGTCGCGCCGACCTGCGCCAATGTCTCCAGCATGTTCGTGCGCGCGCCTGAGAACGAGTTGAACCACGGCGCGGACATGACACTCGGCACCCCGAAAATGACGGCCGACTTCTCGGAAGCCTATGCGCGGGCTTTCAAGGAGCCGTTGCTGGATCACAACTTCTACCGCAATGTCCCGCTGCGGAATTTCATCGTTCACGGCTACGATCAGCTCGCCCGTGACTATCCGTGCATCGTCGTGCGGACCTCGCAGGAACTCAACGCCAGTACGTCGAGTGGTCTTCTGGAGTTGCGGCCCGATCATTGTGTCGTCGAGAGCATCCACGTTTACACGGTCGGGATGGCGTGCAGGAAAATCCAGGACGCCATGGCGAGGTGAGCGTGTTCTGGGCGCCAGTCGGAGCGCCGCGAGGCAGTCCTACCGCGTCATCCTGTTCCACGCATCGAGCCCGGCGATTTTGTAGGCTTCCGCCAGCGTCGGTAATTAAAAGTGTTCTGGATGAAATAGTCGATCGTGCCTTTGAGGTTGAGCACGGCCTGGCCGATATGGATCAGCTCGGTGGCGCCTTCGCCGAGGATGTGCACGCCGAGCAGGCGGCGGGTCTTGGTCGAGAAGATCATCTTCATCATGCCGCTGTTCAGCCCCATGATGTGGCCGCGCGACGTCTCGCGAAACCGCGCGACGCCGACCTCATAGGGAATGCCGCGCGTGCGCACCTCTTCTTCGGTCAGCCCGGTGGTCGAAATCTCCGGCACCGAATAGATGCCGTAGGGAAAAAATTCCGGCGGTGCCAGCGGCTCCATGCCGAGCGCATGGCAGGCCGCGACGCGGCCTTGCTCCATCGAGGTCGAGGCCAGGCTCGGAAATCCGATCACGTCGCCGGCAGCGTAGATATGCGGCACGCAGGTTTGCAGTGTCAGTGGATCGACCGTGATGCGGCCGCGATGATCGACCTCGATCCCGGCGGAGCCGAGATTGAGCCGGTCGGTGGCGCCGACGCGCCCGGCTGCGAACAACAGCATCTCCGACGTCACGACGCGGCCGTCGGCAAGCTTGGTCTGGATGCCGCCGCCCGCGCTGTGTTCGATCGAGTTCACCGCGGAGCCGAGGCGCAATGCGACATTGCGGTCGCGCAGCTCGTGCATGAATTCCTCGATCAGTTCCTTGTCGATGAAATCGAGAAACGTCGGGCGCGGTTCGATCAAGGTCACGGCAACGTCGAGCGCGGAGAAGATGGTGGCGTATTCGACCCCGATCACGCCGGCGCCGATCACGGCTAGGCTGCGCGGCAGTTTCGGCAGGTCGATGATCTCGTCCGAGTCGAACACGGTCTTGCCGTCGAACGGTACGTAATCGGGGCGGAACGGCCGCGTGCCGCAGGCGATCAGGATGTGCGCGGCGGACACGGTTCGGGTCTCGCCATTGGCTGCCGTTATCTCGATCTGGTGCGGGCCGACAAAGCGGCCTTCGCCGGCGGCGGTGCGCACCAGATTGCGGCTGAACTGATGTTCGAGCACCTCGACCTCGTGATCGAGCGTCTTCTGCAGCCGCACGATCAGGTCCTGGGCGGCGATGTCCTGTTTCACCCGGTAGGACCGGCCATAGAAGCCGCGCTCGCGCCAGCCGGACAGATTGAGCACGGTCTCGCGCAGGGTTTTGGAGGGGATGGTGCCGGTATGGACGGAAACGCCGCCGACCCGGCGGCCCTTTTCCACCACCAGCACCGATTTGCCGAGCTTCGCGAATTGCACGGCGGCGCGGCGCCCGGAAGGGCCGGACCCGATCACCAGCATGTCATAGTCGTACATCTAGGCCGTCCCGAACTCACAAGCGCCTGAAAAAGCCGCAGGAAGCCTCAATCGCCATGCAGCAATCGGGCCAAATCCCGAGGGACCTTACCTCCCGGGTAATCGCTCGCATGACCGAAAGCTGTAACGGATGCGTGCAACAGATTTCGGACAAGGCCGCTGCCAATGCACCAGATCGTCGCAAACCCCGTCGATAACTCAGTCGATTCCTGGCGCCGCTGGTGGGTGCTCGCAATCGTGGTATCCGCGCAATTCATGTTCGGGGTCGACGCCTTCATCGTCAACGTCGCGATCCCGACCATCGCGGCCGAGCTGCAGGCGAGCGCAGCGCAGATCGAGGCCGTGATCGCGGTCTATCTGATCGCCTACGCCACGCTGGTGGTTACCGGCGGCCGGCTTGGCGACATCTACGGCACGCGCAACGTGTTTATGTCAGGTGTGTTCGGTTTCACCGTCACCTCGCTGTGGTGCGGACTGGCGCAGTCCGGCCCCGAACTCATCCTGGCGCGGCTGGCGCAGGGTGCCACCGCGGCGCTGATGGTGCCGCAGGTGCTTGCGACCATTCATCTGCTGTTTGCCGATAGCTCGCGCGACCGCGCCTTTGCCATCTACGGCATCGTGCTGGGGCTGGCGGGAGCTGCCGGTTTTCTTCTCGGCGGCATTCTGGTGACATCAGATCTCGCCGGTCTCGGCTGGCGCGCAGTGTTTTTCGTCAACGTGCCATTTGGCGCGGTCATCATCGCCGCCGCTTTGCGGTTGATGCCGACCGTGCCGCGCCGCGCCGGCACGCGGCTGGATATTCCCGGCGCGATGGTGCTGTTCGTGGGCTTGCTGTGCCTGATCGGTCCGCTGCTGTTCGGCCATGATCTGCACTGGTCGCCTTGGGTCTGGCTGATGATGGCAGCCGGAGTCGTCATCATCGCCGCGTTCCTGCGGCTCGAACGATCAGTCGCGCGCCGCGACGGCATGCCGCTGATCGATCTTTCGCTGCTGTCGGACCCCGCGTTCATGCGCGGGCTGGCAGCGGTGTTCTTTTTCTTCTTCGCCAATCTGTCGTTCTATCTGGTCATGACCATGTTCTTGCAGAAGGCGTTGCAGATTCCGCCGCTGCAGGCCGGGCTCGTCTTCATCCCGCTGGCGCTGACCTTTGTGATCGCTTCGCGCCACAGCGGCGTGCGCGCAAGGCATCGCGGCACGCTGGTGCTGATCGAAGGCTGCGCGGTGCAGCTCGCAGGTCTTGCCGCGCTGGTAGCTGTGATCGAATGGGGCAGCGCGCCATCAGCCATTGTGCTGGCGTTGGTGCTGACGATCTTCGGCTACGGCCAGGGATTGGTGATGGCGCCGTTGTCGAGCGCGGTGCTATCGACTGTAAAACCTTCGAGTGCGGGCGCGGGCTCTGGCATGTACGGCACCATTGCGCAGATCGCCAACGCTGCCGGTGTTGCCGCGATCGGCGCGGTGTTCTTTGCGATCGAAGCCGCGGGCGCGGCGCGACCGGCGCTTCTTGTCGCGTGCGCACTGTTCGCACTGTCGATCATGGCATGTGCCGCATTCCTGACATGGATGCGGCGCGCGACCTTGGGATGACAAATTAACGTCAATAACGAAAATTCAATTCTGGGGAACGACAGTGCACGGTCTTTTTATTTTGCACTGCAGCAACTATCTGGTTGAGGTGACGTTGTATGGACGATCACCTCCAGGAGCTGCCAGTTGTCCCTTACCAAGAACGTCGACTTTCTCCGCCATCTTCCTAAGCTGAGTGCCTTCAATGGCTTGTCGGGGTATGGCCGGAGCATTGTGCACAGCCCCCTGGTCGAAATTAACGATTTCGGCTCGAATCCGGGCGCGCTCCGGATGTTTTCATTCGTACCTGAACACCTCCCGCGCGCGCCTGCGCTGGTCGTCGTGCTGCACGGCTGCGGCCAGACCGCGGCCGGCTACGATCGCGGCGCCGGCTGGTCGACGCTTGCGACGCGCTACGGCTTTGCGTTGCTGATGCCCGAACAACAGGCATCGAACAACGGCAACACCTGCTTCAACTGGTTTAATCCGGAAGACATTTCGCGCGATGGTGGCGAAGCCGGTTCGATCCGGCAAATGATCGCGCGCATGGTCGACGATCACAACATCGATTCACGCCGCATCTATGTGACCGGGCTCTCCGCCGGTGGCGCCATGACCTCGGTGATGCTCGCGACCTATCCGGACGTGTTCGCGGGCGGCGCCGTCATCGCCGGCTTGCCATATGGCATTGCCGGCAATGTCCGTGAAGCATTGAGCGGCATGATGCAGTCGCCACAGCGCCCCGCGGCCGAATTGGGCGACCTCGTGCGTAACGCTTCCAGGCATAAAGGGCCGTGGCCGAAATTGTCGGTGTGGCACGGCAGCGCCGATCGCACGGTGAGCCCGGGCAATGCCGATGAGATCGTCAAACAGTGGCTCGATGTGCATCAATTACCGCTCGCGCCGATGTCGACGGGCGATGTCGACGGCTATCCGCGTCAGGTCTGGTGGAATGCCGACGGTGAGACCATTGTCGAATCCTACACCATCACCGACATGGCCCACGGCACGCCGCTTGGCGCGACCGACAATGACGAGCGCTATGGCGAGCAAGGTGCCTTCCTGATCGAGGCAGGCATCTCGTCGTCCTATCACATTGCGAATTTCTTCGGCCTGACCGACCAAATTCGTCAACCCAGGACAGTGCCCCATGCGGCTTCAAAGGCCGTTTCCAAGACCATTCCGGTCGACCCGACGGGCATCTCGCGCGAACGCGCCGGCGTCATCGCGATGACGGTTCCGGTGCCTGCACCCGAGCCGGATCTGGCCACGGTGTTGTCGCCGCGCCCGACGCGGGTTCACCACGCCAAGCGGGCGCAGCCCCCGCGCCGCCGCGGCATTGATGTCGGTGAAGTCATCACCCGCGCGCTGACCGCCGCGGGCCTGATGAAATAGCGCAGCCTCACGCAATTAGTTGCGTGTTCACATCTCGCCGGTGAGGAACGGATTGGTCATCCGCTCCTGCCCGATGCTGGAGCCGGCGCCATGGCCGCAGACGAAGCCGACATCGTCGCCGAGCGGCAACAGCTTTTCCTTGATCGAGCTGATCAGCGTGGCATGGCTGCCGCCGGGCAGGTCGGTGCGCCCGACTGAGCCTGCGAACAACACGTCGCCGACATGGGCGAAGCGCAATTCCTTGTTGTAGAATACCACGCTGCCCGGTGAATGGCCGGGGCAGTGCAGGATGTCGAAGGTCAGATCGCCGATCGAGACCTGATCGCCTTCGTCGAGCCAGCGGTCGGGCCCGAAATTGCGCACGCCGGTCATGCCGAAGCGCTCGCCGCTCGAGACGACATTGTCGAGCAGATATTTGTCGGCGATGTGCGGCCCTTCGATCTTCACGCCCAGCGCGTCGCGCAATTCGGCTGCACCGCCGACATGGTCGATATGGCCGTGCGTCAGCCAGATCTTCTCGACCGTGACGCCGGTCTGCTGGATCGCGGCCTGGATTTTTGGCACGTCCCCGCCGGGGTCGATCACCACGGCTTTCTTCGATGGCTCGTGCCAGATGATGGTGCAGTTCTGCTCGAACAGCGTCACCGGAACGATGATCGCGCCGGCCTTCGGCGGAACGTCATTCTGGTCGTGGTTCTGGTTTGGATTTTGGTTCTGGTTTTCCTGGGTCATGGCCGCAGATTGCCGATTTTTGGCCTCTCGCCAAGGAAAAGATTCGCGAAAGATTCGGAAAAGATTTGCGCATACGGCGAGCCAAGGACTGCCCGCAACCGATTAGGTCTTGGCTCGACCACGGCGTGCCGCCAGGTTCCGCAGCGCCAATATTTCGCGCAGCCACTGCCGTCTGGGCTGGGCGGGAAAGCCGCCCCAAACCGCGCCGGCGGGGACGTTGTCATAAACGGTGGACCTCGAAAGCAGCATCGCGCCCTTGCCGACGGTGATGTGCGGGATGATGCCGGTGCGCGGTCCCAGTACGACGAAATCCTCGATGGTGACGCTGCCGCTCAAGCCCGATTGCGCAACGATGATGCAATGACGGCCGATCATGCAGTTGTGCCCGATCTGGCACAGATTATCGATCTTGGTTCCTTCGCCGATGATGGTGTCGCGCAATCCGCCGCGGTCGATCTTGGTGCCCGATCCAACCTCGACATCGTTGTGAATGACGACGCGCCCGATCTGCGGAATCTTGATGTGTCCCTTGCCGTCCGACACGTAGCCGAAGCCATCCTGGCCGATATGGCACCCGGGGTGGATCACCACCCGGTCTCCGACCTGGGCGTGGGTGATAGTGCTGCCGGCGCCGATGGCGCAGTCGGTCCCGATCTGAACCCGTTCGCCGATCATGGCGTGCGCGGCGATCAGCGTGCCGGCGCCGATTTTGACGGAGGGCCCGATCACCGCGAACGGATCGATCGTAACGTCAGGTCCGATCTGCGCCGTGGGATGCACCACCGCGCTCGGCGCGATACCTTGCGTGCCGAACGCCGAGACCGGACGCAGCGCGCTGCCATACATCTGGCGTGCGACCGTGACGAAGGCCTCATAGGGCTTGCGAACGTTCAATGTGACGACCCCGGCAGGGGCCTGGTGGGCGAACCGTTCGGTGGTCAGGACGGCGCCGGCTCGGCTCGTCGCGAGCGCTTCGGCATATTGTGCGTCTTTGACAAAGGTCAGATCATCAGCGCCGGCGCGGTCGATCGGCGCGATGCCGGTGATGATTCGGGACAGGTCGGCGCCCGCACACGGGTTTGCTCCCGTGAGCGCGGCAATCTCTGCCACGCTCAAGCCCGAAGAGTTCGAGAAAAAACTGAACTCGACCACGAGCTCTACCCCCTGCGGATCACGATAGCCGGGCGGGCCCACGATCCCAAGTCTATTCGGAAGTCTATCGGGGCAGGGTCGCGCGAATCGTGCTTCCGGGACGGAACCGGCCGCCGGTCAAATCGTCGCTCCGCCGCGGCAGCGCCCTTTGCGGCCGACATATCGGGGGCCAACCCCGCCATCCCGGCCCGGTGCGATTGCGCACCAGGCCGCGACGACACGCGAAGGTTTAAGGCGCCGGCGTTACCGCTTGATCTGCGCCTTCAGCGTATCCTCGACCACGCGGTCGAACGATGACGCCTTCGCCGGAGCCTTGGCGCGCGCATCGGCGACATATTTGTCGCGCTTCGCCACCAGTGCGCCGAGCTTCTCATTGAGTGCCTTGCGCTGGCTCATCTGCTTGTTGACTTCGTCGACGCGCTGCTCGGGCTTCATCGCGCGCAGATTGTCGGGCAGGTCTTCCTCCTTGATCGAGGAAAAGCTGCTGCGGCCGGCCGAAACGTCGGCGACCAGATCGCCATCGCCGGTGACGGCTTCCGACGTCGCCTTGGAACGCTTGTTGATGTAGCTCGCCATTTCAGACGCCTGCGAGGGCGCTGCCGCCGCCACCTGCGACAATTGCTTTGTCTTGTCCTCGGTGCGCTTCTGCATCACGCGCGGTCCATAGGGGATCACGGTGCCGTTGATCTCCCGCTGCAGGATGATGATGTCCTCGTCATACGGCGTTTCGATCACGACCACCTGTCCGCCATCCTGCGGAATCGGAATGAAGCGGCCATTGCCGTTCTGGGCGATATCGCGCCACACCCGTTCGGTGTCGGCGGCGTTGCCGGCGAGCACCGCGTTGACGATGATGTCCTTCTGCTTCGCCACTTTCAGCGTTACCGGATATTTGGTGTCCTGCGCGTAGTCCATGTGCGGCGGCGCGTCGCCGACCAGGAACACGATCCGCCTGACATCGCCGCCGTCGGTCCATTGCAGCTTGTTGACGGCGATATCGAGCGCCTCGTTGACGCTTTCCGGCCAGTCGCCACCGCCACGGGCCTTCAACTCCAGGAGATTGGCGTAGAGATCCTGGATGTCGCGGGTGAGTTCGACCTTCCTGGTGACGTAATCATCGCCGATGTCGCGGTAGGCGACGAGGCCCATGCGGATCTCGGCGTCGGGATTGGAATCGACGATTGCGGTCGCGATCGACCAGATCTTGCGCTTGGCGCCTTCGATCAGGCCGCCCATCGAGCCCGTGGTGTCCAGAACGAACGCGACTTCGACCGTGGGCTTGGCGACGGCCTGCGACAGGCCGGCGGAAAGGGGTAGCGTAGCGAGAGCGAATGCGAGCGAGCGAAGCGTGATGCCGTGATCCCTGAAGCGTTGCTTCATGGTTTCTCTCCTCCATGTGTTCCGTCCCTCGGAACCCAGGTTCCCTCGGCTTCGCGGTGGCGTGTGGTCCAAATCAAGGCGGGTTGGGTACGAATTTGCGGCGCATTCCGCGCCGCAGCCCGGATGGCGACCGGTGCGGAATCGGATAGGCTAGGGAGCATGGAATCGCCCGCCCGCCAGGTCAGCCTCGTACCGCCGCCGGACCGCCGCCAATCGGAGACCGCGCTCGCGATCGCGCGCGGCACCGCCAGGATGCTGCGAACACTGGGTTTTTCCTGCATCAGTGAGTTGCCTTTGCCGTCCGGCCGGCGCGCCGATCTGGTGGCGCTGAACGAGAAAAGCGAGATCTGGATCGTCGAGATCAAGTCGTCGGTGGAGGATTTGCGCGCCGACCAGAAATGGCAGGACTACCGGATGCATTGCGACCGGCTGTTCTTTGCCTTCACGCAGGATCTGCCCTGCGAGATTTTCCCTGAGGGCACCGGCCTGATCGTTGCCGATGCCTATGGCGCCCATCTGCACTGCGAGGCGCCCGAGCATCGCCTGGCCGCGCCGACCCGCAAATTGATGACGGTGCGGTTCGCGATGGCCGCGGCGCAACGGATCAACCGGCTGGTCGATCCGCAGGGACATTCGGAGTTTTAGCAACCACCGTCACCGCGATGAAGTCAGCGTCAACGACTCGTTACTTGGGCCGGTTGATGATGGTGTCCTGGGTCGGCGTGACGATGCAGATGCTGCGATCGTTCCACTGGATGCCGTAGCCGAAGATGATGATGCTGCCCTTCGGCGACGCAAGTCCGCCACCGGCAACGATATCGAGCTCCTGCAGGCTCAGTTCGCGGGTCTCATGGCTGGTTGCGTTCATGTCCGTCTCTCCCTTGTCCCGGCGAGGGACCGTGTTGCCGTTCGCAAAACCTTAGGCAGCGGCACCGATCGTCGCTGTGACGGATGTCACACCGAGGCGGCGCGGGAGAGCAGGAAGATTTTGCGGCGCGCAATCCCGCACGATGGTCCGCGATCAGGCGGACCATCGGCGATCACACGGGTAAGAGCCGCTTACGCGGACTTGCCGTAATTATAGAATCCCTTGCCGGTCTTGCGGCCGAGATGGCCGGCGGCGACCATTTCCTTCAGCAGCGGCGCGGGCCGGTATTTCGGGTCGTTGAAGCCTTCATAGAACACCTCCATGACCGACAGCATGGTGTCGAGGCCGACCATGTCGGCCAGTGCCAGCGGGCCGATCGGGTGGTTGCAGCCGAGCTTCATGCCGGCGTCGAGGTCCTCGGCGGTGGCGATCCCTTCCTGCAGCGCAAAGATCGCCTCGTTGATCATCGGGCACAGGATGCGGTTGACTGCAAAGCCCGGGCTGTTTTTCGCCGTGATCGGCACCTTGCCGACCCGCTTTGCAAATTCTTCAGCCAGGGCGTGGGTGTCGTCGGACGTCTGCAAACCGCGGATCAACTCCAGCAGCGCCATCAGCGGCACCGGATTGAAGAAGTGCATGCCAATGAAGCGGTCCGGACGGTCGGTCGCGGCAGCGAGTTTGGTGATCGAAATTGAGGAGGTGTTGGTCGCGACGATCGCGCGCGGGTTCAGCGTCGCGCAGAGGTCCTTGAGGATCTTGATTTTCAAATCCTCCCGCTCGGTCGCGGCCTCGATCACGAGGTCGCAATTGGCAAGCTTTGCGTTGTCCGTCGTCGCGGTGATGCGCGCCAACGCGGCCTGCCGATCGGCATCGGTCATCTTCTGCTTGTTGACGAGGCGCTCCAGGCTGCCGGTCAGCGTCGCCATCCCCCGCGCCACTGCGGCGTCCGAGATGTCGATCATCGTCACCTTCAGCCCGGCCGCCGCGCAGACCTGCGCGATGCCGTTACCCATCGTGCCCGCCCCGATGATGCCAATCGTTTCAATCATAGCTTAGTGCCTCCACTGCTGAAGGCCGGTACCCAAAGATGCCGGCCTGCTCCAATCGCGTTGATGGCCATCGTTAGCAGAGCGCAGCGCTCATCGGTAGCAAAACCAGCCCGGCTTCGCCCACGGCGTCCACCGGCGTCATTTTATCCTCGCTTCTATCCTTGCCGCGGCGGCGATCAGCTCCTTGCCGTCAGAGGTCCTGATCGTCAGCTGGACCGTTTCGGCGCTGTTGCCTGCAGGAATCGGCGCAAAAATGCGATTTCCGTTTTTCGGGTCGGCCGTCACGGCATCGTCGAACAAGACTGCGTCGCTGCGTTTCATGATGATGCGCAGCGGCGTCACAGGTTCAATGCTGAAGAACTGAAGGGTGGCGCCGGACGCTTCGGCGACAAGATTGATCAGGATGTTCGCGTTCGCATGCGTCACGTTGCTCATGCCGACGGTTGGGCTGTAGGTTTCCGGAATCGACACCTCGCTCCGCGCCGGAAACTCGGCGCTGTGGAAAAATTCGTCCGACACCCCCGCCCATAACTCGACGTAAGGCCGCGCCGGGTTCGGATCCTTGCGCTGGTCGGTTTCGTTCGTGAACGAGGCAAATCCCCACGTCCACATTTTCAGGCCTCGCGTGATCGTGTTGTCCGCGATGCGGATGATCCCTTCTTCATTGTCGTGGTTGATCACGCCCCAGAAATTGCCGCCCTGCATATCCGGCGCCGCATAGGCGATGCCCATCGTCGGCCAGTTCTTGAAGTAGCGCAGCTTTGCGAATCGGGTGGTGCCCGCGCCGGCACTCGCGTCGCCCTCGGCTATATTCTTTGACCAGGCGGGCGTGCGGTAAGCCGCGACCGGCGCGATGATCTCGGCGCCGCCGGTGGTTTTGGGATTGTTCGGATCCGACCCCGGCGCCAGCGTCGTGCAGGTCCAGTATTCGTACGGGATCGTCTTGTCGTTTGGGTTCTTCAGCACCAGGCGCGCATCGACCGCGGCGCGATCGGCCTTCAGCGTCACATGGTAAGTCGCTTCGATGCCGCTCGATCCCTTGCTGAACTTCTCCGGTGCCGCCGGGTATTCGAAATTGTCCGTCAGCGACATCGACACCGTCACTTCGTCGGCACTCTCTTTCACAACCTTGAAATCCCACGGTTTTGGCCACGTCCTGCCGTGCTCGGCATCCGGAAAGGTGGGAAAGATGCCGCCATACACCATCAGCCAATCGTAATAGAAATTGCCTTCGCCCATTCCGTAGGGCACGCCGACTTCGGTGCGGTACAGCTGTTCATGGCCGGTCGGCTTGTAGATGATGGAAAGAATGCGCCCGCCGAATTCGGGCAGCAGCACGACCTTCAGGTAGCGGTTCTCGAGCACCCGGCCCTTGAACGTGCGATCGACGATGGTGTTCTTGTCGAGCGACCCGTTGACGAAGCCGTTCTCCCCGGAGGTCGCATATTTGACCGTGCTCCAATGCACCGTCTGCTCACTGAGCGACACCTGGTCCGGCGCCGCCGACGCCGCAAGCGCGGCATGAAATGTCCAGATCGCCGAAATCACGCCGGCCGTGAAGCGGAGACCGATACGCGAGGAAGCACCAATTGCCATTGACGTGGCCTTTGACTGACCGGGCGATCCTATCGTGCAACGGCCGGCTTGTTGAAGCGATTTGGTGCGATTTCTCCCCTGCCGGCTCGAAGTATCCCACTTCGTGCCAGGCGAGGGTAACGCTGTCGCCGCCGCGCTCCGCCTCAAATGCAAAGGCTGAGTATCTTGATGCGGCAGTCGCTTGATTTTGGCCGGGATGCGGGAGCGGCCTCGCGTTTCACAGCAACAAGCGGCTCCGTCTCTTTCTTGTTCTTGCCCTTGGGCCGCTTCGGCTCGTAATCGCCGGCGATCACCATGGCCCAGTAGGTGCGCTTGCCGCTGGCATCCCTGGCGCTCGCGATCCCGACGCGTGACGCATTTTGCAACAGCAGGTTCTTGCGGTGCCCGGAGGAGTCGATCCACTGGCCGAGCGTCTTCTCGAAACTCTCGTATCCGTAGGCAATGTTCTCGGCGGCGCGACCCGCACCCGCCGGCGCGACCCGTTTGGTGAACGGGCCGAGCACCTCATGACTAAGCTCATTCTTCGCCGCCATCGCGCGCGCCTGGTCCATCGCGATGCGGTCGAGCGTTGCATCGCGCACGACGCGGACCTGGCCATGCTTGAGGCGGAAGCCGGAGATCAGTTCGGCCGGCGACTCGGCGGCCATCGCAGGCGCGGCGAGCATTAAAAAGCCTGCCATCAGTCCGCCAACGGCGCGACGTGTCATCGTCCCCCAAATACCCATTGTTCAATAAACCAGCGCCATATCTGGCTGCTTATCCATCGTTAATGTGGACGACTCAAGGCACGGGGCGTGTATTCCCTGGCACTTGACCGACAGCCGGCGGGGGTCGCAGGCAATAGCTTGGTCAGCCGCAGTTCCAAACCGCGCCGATCGGCGTCCGCGTCCAGCACGGGCCAAAGCTGCCGCCATTGTAGCGGCCGCCGTAAAAACCGGGACGGCCGAAATAGCGCCAGGCGCCATCATAGCCGTAATAACTCGGGACCGGATCGATGTACCAGGGACGCTGGTTGCGGCGCGCGGCGCGCAAAACCGCAGCTCTCTGGGTGTAAGCCGGGCGGCTGTTGTTCGGAGGCTGATGATAGCCCGGCAGGAAGCCGTAGCCCTGCCAGCGTGGCGCCGGCCGCTTATGGGCAGGAGCAGCCGGCGCGACGACCGGCAGGAGTGACAGGACAACAGCAATCAATGCAAACACGAAGCGCGACATGCGCGCACCATAGACGGCCGGCTGTTGGGAGGCGATTCAAATCTAAGTGCACGGTCCAGCGCGACTATTTCCGGTTCGCTTGCGAGCGGCTGCATGCGCCAACAGCGGCTATTCCCCTCAACGGACATTGCGCTAGCGTATTTCAGCTCAATTGGGCCGGTTCTCGCTCGCCTCTTCGCCTCAAAGTGCTAGAATTTGGTGTGCTGGGGTTTGCAATGCTCAGCGCCGATCGGCGCCGGCTCACTCATAAGGGAGCGTGATCATGGCGAGTGTAATCGATATCGCAAAGGCCGCAGTCACCGCATACAACGAAAAGGACTGGAGCAAGGCCAGGGACATCCTGGCTGCCAACGCCGTGTACGACGAGAAGGGAACTAACCGTCGCATCAAGGGCGCCGGCGAGATCATCGAGGCCTGGCAGGGCTGGGCCAAGGCCTTCCCCGATTCGAAAGCCACATTCGTGCGTGAGTTCGCGAGCGGGGACACCGCGGTCCTCGAGCTTGTCTGGAAAGGCACTCACACGGGCCCGCTCCAGACTCCAGCAGGTACCATTCCGCCTTCGAACAAGCGGATCGAGGTGCCGGCCTGCCAGATCGTCCAGGTCGAGGGTGGTAAGGCCAAGAGCGCCGTGCACTACTTCGACCTCCTGACAATGCTCACACAGATCGGTGCCTCTGGCGCGGTAAAGACTGCCGCGTGAAAGGCAAAGCCGTTCCGTCCAATTGGAGAAGCCCGCCGGCGTGAGCCGGCGGGCGCGACGCAAAGGACGACGATCGAAGCCAAGCTCGTCCGCAGACTCTCGGGCAGCACCTCGATCGGCGAATGCGTCGGCACTGCCGGGCTCGGCTGCTACGGCTTTAATGCCATTCGTCCATCCGCTTCGCGCCAACATCGGTCGTCCGCTGGCCCCGCTTGCGGTCGAGCGCGAAGATAAAATCGTCAGCTTACGGAAACGCGATCGTGATCTTGCCGAAATGGCCGGCCTGCTGCATCAGCCGCAGCGCGTCAGGCACTTCGGTGAAACCAAGCGTTCTGTCGATCACGGGCTTGAGGCGGTTCTGCCCGATCGCCGCGGCCATGTTTTCAAACATTCTCCGGCTGCCGACGGAGAGCCCGATCACGTGCAGGTTCTTGCTGAACAGGGTAGGGATCGAGACCTGCTGGGAAAAGCCCGATAGCACCCCGATCACGAGGATGGTGCCGCCGACGCGCGCGGCCTCGAGCGATTGCTGAAAAGTGTCCTTGCCGCCGACTTCCACGATGTGATCGACGCCGCCGCCGGCCCAGTCCGCGGCAGCCTTGCCCCATTCGGCGACCGCGCGATAGTTGATCGTATGGTCCGCGCCGAGCGCTTTCGCGCGTTCGAGTTTTTCGTCGCTCGATGACGTCACGATGACCGTGGCGCCCGCCAGCTTGGCGAACTGCAGCGCGAAAATCGAAACCCCGCCCGTGCCCTGCACCAGGACGGTCTGGCCCGGCCGGAGCCGGGCTTCGTCGAACAGCGCGCGCCAGGCGGTGAGTGCCGCGCATGGCAAGGTGGCGGCCTCGGCAAAGGTCAAATGATCGGGAATGCGGGTGACGCCTTCGGCGTCAAGCAGCAGCAATTCCTGCAGCACACCCGGGCGCGTGCCGCCAAGCGCGAGGCGGCGGCCGCTGGCCGAAGGCCCGCCGTCGAACCAGGATTGAAAGAACATCGGGCACACGCGATTCCCGACCGAGACCCGGCTCACGCCTGGTCCCACGGCGACAATTTCGCCGGCTCCGTCGGAGAACGGGATCAGCGGAAGCCTGTACGCGCCGCCCTGGCCCTGCACGGTTATCAGGTCGCGATAATTCAGCGATGCCGCGCGCATCCGGACCACGACCTGGCCGGGGCCAGGCTCCGGCTCCGGCCGATCGACCAGTTCCAAGGCGTCGATCGACCACTCGCGTGCGACTTGCCAGACTTTCAACAAAGCCTCCTTTATTCGCCGATGCTACGCCGCGAAATACCCGCCGTCGACCACCTGCGACGCGCCGGTCATGAACGACGCCTTGTCGGAACACATCCAGACCACGGCTTCCGCGATTTCCTCGGGCACGCCCATGCGGTTCATCGGCACCTTCGCCAACGTGGCATCGAGCCGCGTCTCCACCACCTCCTTGGTCATGGGTGTGGTGATATAGCCGGGGTTGACGCAGTTCACGCGGATGCCGTCCTGCGCATATTCGATCGCCGCGGTTTTCGTCAGTCCCACCACGCCGTGCTTTGCCGCCACATAATGTCCCGAAGTCGCCAGACCAATCAGCCCGGCGATCGAGGCGGTGTTGACGATCGCGCCGCCACCGCCTTGCGCCAGCATTTGCGCGATCTCGTGCTTCATGCAGAGCCACACGCCGGTGAGGTTGATCGCGAGCATGGTGTCGAACGAGATCTGGCTGAGTTCGTGCAGGCGCTGGCGTCCGGGGCCAACCGATCCGCCGGCAACGCCGGCATTGTTGAACGCGCAGTCGATCCGTCCATAGGCCGCCACGGTGCGCGCGACCATCGCGGCAACGTCGCCTTCCGCGGTGACGTCGCCGCCGATCGCAATGGCCTGACCGCCGGCCGCGTTGATCAGGGCGACGGTGCCGGCCGCGTTTTCCTCGGTGCGGTCGGCCACCGCGACCCTCGCACCCTCGCGCGCCATGGCCAGCGCCGTCGCGCGTCCGATGCCCGAGGCGCCGCCCGTCACCAGCGCCACCTTGCGATCAAGAATGCCTGCCATGTCTGTTTTCTCCTGCTAGCCTAGGCCGCCATCGACCGTGAAGCACTGGCGAGTAATGCGCCTGCTCTCGTCGGACGCCAGAAACAACGCCAAGCACGCGATGTCGTCGGGCGTCACCGCGTCGGGAATGTCCTGACGCGTGCGAAGCTCGGCGATCTTCTGCTCGTCAGGATACCACAGCCGGCGCTGGCGCTCGGTGATCACCATACCGGGTGCGATGGCGTTGACGCGGATGCGGTCTGGTCCGACCGACCGGGCCAGGGAATTGGTGAAGCCGACAATCGCCGCTTTCGCCGCCGCGTAGACCGGCAGCGCCGGTGCGCCGCGGGTCCATGCCACGGATGACATGTTGATGATCGAACCGCCGCCGCGGGCCTGCATCTGCGGCACCACGGCCTGCGCGGCGAAGAAAACGTGCTTGAGGTTGACGGCGATCGACCAGTCGAATTCCGCCGGCGTCACTTCTGAAAGCACCTGGCGCTGGTCGTTGGCGGCGTTGTTGACCAGTACCGCGGCATCGCCGAGCGTGGCGTGGACCTTGGCCATCGCGGCGCGCAACGCGTCGATATCCAGCAAGTCGCAGGGCGCGAACAGCGGCGCGGAGCCGGACGCATCCGTCACCTCGCGCACCAGCGCTTCGCCGGCGACGGCGTCGATGTCGAGGAAGGCGACACGGGCCTTTTGTGCCGCGAACGCACGGACGAACGCGGCGCCGATGCCGCTGGCGCCTCCGGTGATCAACACGACACGGCCTGCAAGGCTGGGATAAAGGGCATGGGTCATGCGATCAGGCGCTCCGTCACCGGGTCGAACAGGCAAATCCGACGCGTGTCGAGCGCGAAGGCGGCAAGCTTACCCGGCTCAGGCCTGATGTCCGGCGAGATGCGCGCCAGCACCTGCTCCCCGCCGAGCCGCAGCAACACGATGGTCTCCGCGCCGGTGGGCTCGACCATCTCGACCGGCGCCTGGACGACGATCGGTGCGCCCGATGCGCCCGAAAAACTGCGGCTGCCCTCGGCAATGCATTCCGGCCTGATGCCAAGCACCACGTCGCGGCCGACAAAGGCTGCGGCCGCCTCGTACCCCTGCAGTCGAAGGCGGACCTCGCCCAGCCGCCCGGCGCCGATCACCACCACCGGCCCGCCATCTTCCGCTTCGAGCCGCGCCGGCATCGTGTTCATCGGCGGTGAGCCCATGAAGCGTGCGACGAACAAATTGGCTGGATAGCGGTACACCGTATCCGGATCGGCGAATTGCTGCACCTCGCCCTGATGCATGACGGCGATCCGCGTCGCCATCGTCATCGCCTCGATCTGGTCGTGGGTGACATAGACGATGGTCGCGCCGATGCGCTGGTGCAGCCGCTTGATCTCCATCCGCATCTCGACGCGCAGTTTGGCGTCGAGGTTGGAGAGCGGTTCGTCGAACAGGAACAGCAGGGGATCGCGCACCAGGGCCCGGCCCATCGCCACGCGCTGGCGTTGGCCGCCGGACAATTGCGATGGCTTGCGGCCGAGCAATGGCTCGATCTGCAGCAGCCGCGCGACATTGGCCAGCGCCTTCTCCTGCTCCGCCTTCGGAACGTGGCGGCATTCCATGCCGAAGGTGATGTTCTGGCGCACCGTCATCGACGGATAGAGCGCATAGGACTGGAACACCATCGCGATGTCGCGGTCCTTTGGCGCGATGTCGTTGACGACCCGTCCGCCGATCTCCACGGTCCCCGCGCTCGGGCGATCGAGCCCGGCCACGATGTTGAGCAAGGTGGATTTTCCGCAGCCGGATGGTCCGACCAGCACGGTGAATTCGCCGCTCTCGATGTCGAGGTCGATCCCCTTCAACACTTCCAGATTGGCGTACCGCTTCGACAGGGCACGAATGCTCAACGCTGCCATGACTTCCCCTTCAATGACTTCCCCTTCATTTCACGGCGCCGGCGGTAAGGCCGCGTACGAAGTATTTGCCACCGATCAGGTAGATCAACAGGGTAGGCAGGGCCGCGATCATCACCGCGGCGCTTTGCACGCCATGATGCGGGATGTCGGCGACCGCGGCCGAGAGCGCGATCAGCGCAGCGGTGACCGGCTGCTGTTGGCCGGTCGTGAATGTCACGCCATAGAGGAACTCGTTCCAGATATGCGTGAACTGCCAGATCACGGTGACAACCAGGATGGGCGGCGAGAGTGGGAGAATGATGCGCCAGAAAATACGAAAGAACCCGGCGCCATCGATGCGCGCGGCCCTAATCAACTCCTGCGGGATGGCAACGTAGTAGTTTCGGCAGAACAAGACGGTAAAGGAGAGTCCCTGGATCGTGTGGATCAGCACCAGGCCCGTCAGCGTGTTCATCAGCCCGGTATCGCGCAGCACGATGGTCCACGGCAGCAAGCGCATCTGCTGCGGCAGGAAGATGCCCAGCGTGACGATGCCGTAGATCCAGTTGTCGCCGCGAAAGCGCCAGAGCGAAACGGCGTAACCGGCGACCGCACCAAGCAGGGTGGAAAAGATCGTCGCGGGAATCGTCACGAGCGCGGAGTTCAACATGTAGGGGCGGATGCCGACACAGGTCTGCGCGACGCAGAAGTCGGACCAGGCTGTGAGGTAGTTGCCAAAGGCCCACTGCCGCGGCCAGCCGATCATCGAGGTCTGGACGATTTCCTCGTTGCTGCGCAGCGAATTCAGCACGACGACGATTAGTGGTACGAGCCACGCCGCCGCGACCAGCGAAACGACGAGATAGATCAGCATGCGGCTCGGCGCGAAGGTTCGATCACGCATGGGGGGCCCGACGTCGCTGGAGATATTGCCACGCCGCGTAAGGCAGCAGCACCGAGAGAAGAATCAGCAACATCAGCACGGCCGCCGCCGCCCCCCGGCCGAGCAGGTTGCGTTGGAACATCAGGTCGTAGACGACAAGGGCCGGCAACTGGGTCGCGATTCCAGGGCCGCCGTTGGTCAGCGCGCGGACGAGGTCGAAGGTCGAAATGGCGAACTGCAGCTGGATCACGATGACAGTTATGGTGATCGGCCAGAGCGTCGGCAGGATGACGCGCCGGTACATCCGGACCGGTCCGGCGCCGTCGATCTGCGCCGCTTTGATCAGGTCGGCATCGACGGACCTGAGGCCGGCGAGGAAGAGCGCCATGGCGAAGCCCGAGGATTGCCAGATCGCAGCGATGACGATCGTCCAGATCGCCATGTCGCGGTCGATCAGCCAATCGAACCGGAAGGAAGTCCAGCCGAAATCGTGGACGAGCTTCTGGATCCCGATGCCGGGATTGAGCAGCCAGCTCCAGACCGTGCCGGTGACCACGAACGACACCGCCAGGGGGTAGAGGAAGATGGACCGCAGCACGTTCTCGCCGCGAATGCGCTGATCGAGCAGGATCGCGAGTATGAGACCTGTCACCAGGCTGAGCAGCACGAACGCACTGCCGAACAGCAGCAGATTGTCGAAGGCGATTTGCCAGTTCCGCGACGCCAAAACCGAGGTGTAGTTGCGCAAACCGACCCAGCCCGACACCGGGACCAGCGTGGACGGCGTGAACGAGATCCAGATGGTCCACAGCGAAAACGAAACGAGGTGCGCGGCCGACAACAGCAGCGGTACCCAGATCGTCAGATACTCGGGCAGCCGGCGCACCATTTCAGGTGTCGTCGGCCGCCCTGCTCGCGGTGCCGCGGCGTCTGTCAACGCGCGCTCTCGACGGCCTCGGCGAGGCGGGTGACTGCCTGCTCGGGCTTGATCGTCTTGTTCTTCACATACTCCGTGATCACGTCGATCAACGCAGCGGTCAGGCCGTTTTCCTGTGCCATGTTGTGCGCGACGCTGAGGACCGCCTGATTACTGGCGATCGCGTCTTTCAGAGCTGCTGCGGTTCGGCGTTGACCGTCCGACCAGCCTTCGCCGGAAAGATCAACATCGGTGCGCACGGGTATCGATCCCGTGATCTGCGAATACATGGTCTGGATGGCGGGATCCATGACGAGCTGGGCCATCAGCGCCTGGCCGGCTTGCAGGTCGGGCTCCTTGCGCTGCCAGAATATGAACGCGTCGGCATTCAACAGAAACACCGGCTTGCCGTTGTCGCTGGGGCCGGGAGCAATCATGAAGTCCTCGAACTTGAAACCGGCATTGCGCAACACGCCCTGCGCCCACCCGCCCATGATCATCATGCCCATGTCGCCGTCGACGAAGCGCTTCAGGTTGGTCGAAAAGTGCTGGGCGCCGACGTTGGGGTCCATCCAGTCGGCGATCTTGCGTACCTGCACGAACGCGGCTTTGACCTCGGGGCCCTCGAGGGCCTTCTTGTCGAGGTTCATGATGGCTGCGCGGTATGCGGCGGGACTGATGCCTGCCAGGGAGGCCTCGAACTTCTGCCCGTCATCGGGGCGGGTGCCGCCGTTGGCGATGGGATAGGCGACCCCGCCCGCTTTCATCTTTTCGGCCAGGTCGTTGAAGTCTGCCCATGTGACGGGGATCTTGTCGGCCTTGGCCTTGTCCATCGCGCGCTTGGACAGAAACAGCATGTTGGTGCTGTAGATCTGCAACGGCAGCGCAATCCACTTGCCGCCGGGCTTGTGCAGTTTCGCAAGGTCCGGGGCAACGACCTTTTCGTAGCCGGCGGCAGCGACTAGCTCATCGAGGCTCACGGTCGGGGCGATCTTCGACCAGGCCGCAATCTCGGGTCCCTTGAGCTGCGAACAGGCCGGCGGATCGCCGGCCATGATCTGGGCGCGCAGCTTGTTCATCATTTCGGTGGTGAACCCGGGAACCGGCGAATGTTGCCAGACGCCGCCCCTCTCCTCGAATTTCTTACCGAGCGCCGTGATGGCCGCGCCATCGCTTCCCGCGGACCATTGCGAGATCGCGGTCAGGCGCGGCTTGGCGCCTTGGGCGCGGGCAAACGCCGGCAGCGCGAGCGCGGCAGCGGATCCAGCGAGCAGACGACGCCTTGTGATCATTGGCATGGTACGTTCCTCCCGGTTTCAAACCTTGACGCGTTGGCCGCGTCGTTCATTGCTTGTCAAGCGGCCTCCGCCGATGAGACCGGCATGCCACCCCGGCAAGCCAGACAGCAGGCTGCAAAGGCCAGCGCGGCATTCGGATCATTGCCGCTCGAGGGCGGCACGAAAGCGAGTGATACCTGGGCGAACTTCCGCCCGCCCATCACGCAGGCATCGATCCCGTCGATCAACGCCTTTCGATCTGCTTCCGCGAGAACAGACGGCCAGCCGCTGATGGCCACGCCGGCACAAGGCTTGACGTTCAGCGTATTGCCGATCGCAAGGCCAAGCCGGAACAGTCGGCGCCTCAGTTCCTGTCGCACGCGGGCGGAGATCGAAATTGCATTCACCCACTCATCGCCGAGCTGCAGCAATTCCGGCTCGCCAACACCGAGAAGCCCGGCCAATGCCGGAAGCGACGTATAAGCCTCGACACAGCCATGGTGGCCGCAGCGGCAGGGCGGACCGCCATCGCCGAACACCATGTGGCCGAGTTCGACCGGCTGCAACGCATCGGCCTCGATCGGGTCGTCCATCCAGGCGCCTGCGACGCCCTGGCCGACAAAGACGAACAGGTGCGGGCCGGCAAACGGATAATCTTCCGTGTGGCAGCGATGAAACGTGGCATGCGCCACGACCGAATTGGTGATCGCGACCGGCACGTCCGCAAACATCTCGCCAAGCATGCCGCGAACGCGCTTGACGTCACACGGAATGATCGGATTGACGAGCTCGCTCAACCGGCCAAGCCCCGGGACCGAAACGCCGATCTGCGAGAGCTGAACCCGATGCTGCCGCGTCCAGTCCTGCAGCGATTGCAGCGTCTGGTGAAACAGCCGGCTGACGGATTTGACGGTCGGCGATTTCGGCAGAGGCAGACGTTCGGTATAATGCAGCTCGCCGGAAAGCCCGCCGACCCCAACGGTCAGCCGCTCGCCGGTCAGCTCGATGGCGGCCAGCCTTACCGAGCTGTCGAGAGATACCAAAGCGGTCGGGCCACCGAAGTAAGGCGCCGGCCGCCTCACTTCCTCGATCAGGCCCTCCGCCTTCAGATCAAACAGGATGCGCGACAGGCTCGCCTCGGAGAGGCGCACGGCCCTGGCCAAAGGCGGTCGAAACATGCCGCCCGACTGAAGCAGATGCCCCAGAATGGCCGCACGCGTCTGCCGCCGACTTCTCGGCTGCTCCGGCATTTCCGTCCCTGTCGTCATTCTTACTTAGTGTAAGAATGTGCGCGCGAAACATTTCAACTGTCAAGGCGCTTGCCGGCTCAAGGCATGTGTTGTGTGCGCGGCAGCAAAATCGAGGGCGCAGACGTTTGGTCCGAAGCTGGCGGCTCATTGATCTGCATCATGTGCGCCCTTCGCAAACCCGCATTGCCGCACAACTGATATGCCGCCGCTGCGAGCTGCGCCGAGATGACGAACGCGAATAGTTGTGGTCTATCTGTCGCCGTACAGCGGGCCTTGAAATCAAAATAAAATCCGGCATCGACGCCGCGTCCAATAACGGTGGATCACTTGATGGCTGCAATCTATCCAGATCTCGAGGGCAAGTCTGTCCTGGTCACGGGCGGTGGGTCGGGGATAGGCGCGTCGATCGTGCGTGCCTTCGCGCGGCAGAAGGCCAAAGTCGGTTTTCTGGACATCGCCAGAGATCCTTCAACGCGGTTGGTCGATGAACTCGCTGCACAGGGATTTGCAGTCCGATATGAATATTGCGATGTGACCAATATCGATCATTTACGCGCCGCGATCGGCCGGATCAGGGCCGGCATTGGGCCGATTCGCGTGCTGATCAACAACGCGGCGCATGATGACCGGCATTCGGTCGAGAGCGTCACGCCGGAATATTGGGATGACAGAATTGCCGTCAACCTGAAGCACCAGTTCTTTGCCGCTCAAGCCGTCCTGCCGGACATGCAAGCCGGGAAAGACGGCGCTATCGTTAACTTCGGATCGATCTCCTGGATGACCGCGCAGGGCGGGATGCCGGTGTACACCGCTTCGAAGTCGGCCGTGCTTGGATTGACGCGCGGGCTCGCGCGCGACTACGGCGCCTGGAATATCCGCGTCAACGCCGTCGTTCCCGGCTGGATCATGACAGAGCGTCAGATCGAAAAATGGGTGACGCCGCAAGGCGAGGCCGATCTGATGAAGGCGCAGTGCCTCAAGCGCAAACTCTACCCGGACGACATCTCCCGGGTCGTGGTGTTCCTGGCCTCGGAAGAAGCGAGCGCGTGCACCAGTCAGCACTATGTCGTCGACGGCGGGAGAGTGTGAAGGACGATTTTGAGCCAGGCGTATCTGCCTAGGCGCCAGCCAGTACGTCGCGCACGTCGAGGCGTTCCCCGTCCGGCTTGCTGACGTAAAGATGGTCAGCCAGTACCGATTGCATGTTCTCAAACATCGAATAGAGGTCGTCACAATAGACTGACGGATTGTCGTAGCCGTTCTTTTTGGAGAAGCGATGCGGAAGGTAGCCGCCGCCGCAGGCGTTCATGAATTTGCACTGCTGGCATTTCGCGGCAAGTTGGATGGAAGCATCGCGCGCGGCTTTCCAGCGCGGCTCGTTCCTGACGTCGTCGATGGCATGCTCGAAAATATTGAACTTGGTCTGCGTGAGGCCGTCGCCGGCAATCCGCAGCACATCGTGCGCCTCGACGGAACCGTCGGTCATGACCGTGCAGAGTTCGATAGGTTTGTAGCCGACGCCCTCGGTCGGCGAATTGTTGCCGAGCATGGCGGTGATCATGTCGCTGATGATCCGGATGTTGGCCGTGGGCTTGATCCGGTTGGCCTCCAGCCACAGGTCGAACAGGCCGTTGTAGAACGAACCAACGGATGCGGGGGTCTCGTCCACCGTCGCGTCGGGGATCATGATGTCGTAGCTGGAAATTCCGCATTCTGCGAAAAACTCGACATATTGTTCTGGCGGGTAGGCGGGATTGCAGACGGCGAGGGCGGTCATGCCGATGTCGCGCGATGCAAGCATGCGTGCGGCCCGTTCCGCCGCGGCGTGGGTGCCGGTGCCCTGAAACGTCTTGCGGTGAATGTCGTGAATGTGTTCGGGCCCATCCAGGCTGATCGCGACGGAAATGTTGCGCGCCTCGAAACAGTCCAGCCATTCATCGTCGATCAGCACGCCATTGGTGGTTACCGCGATCGGTATGTCGCAACCGGTCCGTGACGAAATGCCTTCGCAGGCCTCGGCAAAACGGTGGAAATTTTCAACTCCCCACAGCAGGGGTTCGCCGCCGTGCAGAATGATCGGGAAATCGATCAGGGAATACCTGGCGACGTGCTCTTCGATGCGCAGCAACAATTGCTGCAGCACGTCGTCACTCATCAGCTTCGGCTTGTCATAAACAGCCGCGTCGCGAAACCAGTAGCAATAGGAGCAGTCGATGTTGCATCGCGAGGCAACCTTGACAAGCAACTGCGAGATCGGCTGCTCCTGGAAGCCGACCGCATCTGCCAAAGCATCTGTTGCGTCAGCCGACATGCCGATACCGGATGGCCCCAAGGAAACCACGAAGCAAAGCTAGTACTGGAAAAGCCTAGTACCGGATAAATCCGCCCCGGCGGAATCCGCCACCGCCGTAGTATCCGCCGCCTCTACGAAAACCACCGTAGCCTCCGCCGCCGCGAACAAAACCGCGTCTGAAGTAAACCTCGGTCGGTGTGACACCATTTTGCCCACGCAGATCACTCAGCAACGCCTCGATGCCCTGATGATCGCTCTGGATCGTTGCGCCCGGCCCATGCAGTTGCAGGACAGTCGATAGAACCTTCAGCGTGGTAATCGGCATGCTGTGCTCCGTTTTCTTGCGACGCAGTAAAAGGGTCGAACGAAGGCTGGTGTATCAATCAGCTGAGCAGCAGGAGATTATACCAATTCCATTGTCGCGGCAATGTGGCGAACTATTCGTTCAAAGAAGGTTTGGGGTACTTCATCTTGAAGTTGATCGATGGGGTACGAGAGCGGCCGGCGGCCGTGCCGCTATCCTGTTGCTTTCCCTATCCTCTTCTTAAGTCCGAAAATGCTGCAGATGCGCAGATGCCTGGTCTGGGGGCGCAAACTTTAAACTGGGCCAACATCCGGCATGCCTTGGAGAGGGATTCTCCCGCGGGATCAAGCTGGGTCTGCTTCCAGCGGTATATGTGGGTGGATCAATGGCTGGTGAAACCGACCACGGGGATCGGGACCGTCAGCCGATGATCAGTCCGCCGTCCGCATTGAGCAGTTCGAGTCGTCGAGAATTCGCTCCCGCTTGAATTCGACCAGCTTGTCGCGGCTTGCCGATGATCGGCTGGGGAAAGCATCAGCGTGCCCTGCAGGAGGTGAGTTGATTTTGAGCGCCGACCCCGTCTTGAGTCTGCCCGACGGGCAAATCAGTTCGGTTTTACGGAAATCATGTCAAGCCCCGAAATAAAAAATATTTCTGTTTACCAGAACGCAAATCAGGGGCATATATTCGCCCATCCCGTCCCACTCAGAAGGGCGTCGGCCGTCGTCACGGACGTTGGACGGGTTGCGGTGGACGCTGGTTTACGCCTCGACGACGGCGTGGATGGGCGTACGGCAAAACCGTGTGGTCCTGGCGCCCGTTGCAGGCGTCAAGCTGTCGGGTAGGCGAGAGCTGAACGGCAGCGACGGAGTCAACCAAGAACTCGTCTCCGGGGAGAGCACGGCATAAGCCGTAAAGCCATTGCGCAGGGAAGGCCGGGTGTTCTCCGCTGCCCTGTATGCTCGTGTGCACTTTGTTTTGTGCAAACCGCACGCGAGACCGCGGGTGCAGCGCGCACCCGGTCTTCCCTGCGCCCTCTGTTTTCAGATGGCGAAAGGTCTCTTGCAAAACTTCGCGCGTAGCAGCGGCGAGATCGCGAAGTCATGTCTGCTCTTTGAAGACTGAATCGAAATGCGCATCAAGTTCCGGTGGTGGAACTCTGATCGCCGCACTCGCGGGCAAAGGCATTCGATGAAACTGAAATGCAATTGGATGTCGAGATGTTCACATGCCCTTCACTACGATCGATCTTAGATATCGCGCGTGGGGCCTGCCGCACGCGATCTTAAGCCGTCCTACTCCAATAGTACAGCCTGCCGGTACTGCGGACATCAGGTGTTTGAGCGCCACACCGGCGCGGTCAGCAGACAAAAGGCAACGCAATCGGGCCCAAACGAAAGCAGGCCCTAACGTCGCGCGGTTTCGCGCGTAAGGACAGATCAGGCACCGCAAATGATGGGTCCCACGCGCGGCAAAAATCGCCTTTTGCGGCTTGTAGCGCCCTTCGTGGCGGTTGTGATTTTTCAGGGGCTTCTGGCCGGCCTTAGTCTGGAGCTGCTCTCGTCGGTTCGCGCCTTTGTCGGCGGCGAGGGCATGTGGTCGAAGAGCCAAAAAGACGCCATCCACTTTCTCTCGGTTTATTCCCAGACCGCTGACGAAGAGTCCTTCGACCGGTTCAGGAAGGCGATCGCCGTTCCGCTCAGCGACCGGGTCGCGCGACGTGCGCTGGAGCAGCCGACCCCCGATCTGGATGCCGCCCGGGACGGCCTCCTGGGAGGCGGAAATCATCCCGCCGATATTCCAGGAATGATCCGGCTCTTCCGCTATTTCCAGCGCGGCCCATATGTCAAAACGGCGATCCGGCACTGGAGAGGGACAGATCCATTTCTGGATCAGCTGGTGTCGCTTGGCGACCTCCTGCATGAGGAGTTGTCCAGCGGTCCCGCG
Organism: Bradyrhizobium sp. AUGA SZCCT0177; assembly: GCF_018130125.1. Lineage (NCBI taxonomy): Bacteria > Pseudomonadati > Pseudomonadota > Alphaproteobacteria > Hyphomicrobiales > Nitrobacteraceae > Bradyrhizobium > Bradyrhizobium sp. AUGA SZCCT0177. Next base: position 65,407 of record NZ_JAFCMA010000028.1, read on the forward strand.
GTCGGCGGGCGTGCAGCCTTCCACAAGGAGCAAATCGATTTCATCGATCGGCGGCTCGCGCCCCATGCAAGCGCCTTCTCGGAGAATCTTGGAGAAGGCTCGCGGTTTCTCAAGTCCGTGCTGACGGTGGCAAACCTGCTGACGGCAATGTCGCTGGTTTCGCTGATTGTCTGGCATACGCGCAAAATGCTGAAGCAACGAATGCGCTTCGAGGCTGCCGAACAGGAGTTCCTCGCAAAGCTGTCCTGGGAGGCATCGCATGACGCCTTGACGGGCCTGGTCAATCGTCGCGAATTTGAAACCCGCCTTGGAGCGGCGCTCGACCGGCTGTCCGATCAGCCCAGCGAGCATTCCCTGATGTTCCTCGACCTCGACCAGTTCAAGGTCGTCAACGACACCTGTGGTCATGCCGCCGGGGATCAATTGCTAAAACATACGTCGGCTTTGCTGCAGGAGAATCTTCGCGGCGCCGGCCTGCTGGCGCGATTGGGCGGCGACGAGTTTGGCGTTCTGTTGCAGGACTGCGACGCCGGTTCGGCGGTCGCGATTGCGGAACGCCTCCGGCTTGCCGTGCAGGAGTTGAGGTTCGTCTGGAATGCATGCTCCTTCAATATCAGCGTCAGCGTCGGTCTCGTGCATGTCGCCGAGGCCAATGCCATGGAGGCAACGCTGCGGGCGGCCGATATGGCCTGCTACATGGCAAAGGAGAAGGGACGCAATCGCATTCAGGTCTACCATCCCAGCGATGCTGAACTGGTCGAACGCGTCGGTGAAATGGCCTGGGTGCAGAGGATCAGGAACGGGCTTGACGAACAACGGTTCTGTCTGTTCGCGCAGGAAATTCGCTCGCTCAACAAGGCTGAGCAGGATCGTTCCCATGTCGAGTTGCTGCTCAGGTTGCGCGACGAAGACGGAAAATTGGTCCAGCCCGGCAGCTTTATGCCGGCGGCGGAGCGCTACGGCCTGATGCCGCTGATCGATCGCTGGGTCATCCGAAACGCATTTGCCTTGATCGCCGAACGGTTGAGTTGCTCCGAACCGACTCAACTATCGAGCTGCGCCATCAATCTCTCCGGCGCGACGTTCGGCGACGATGATTTCGTTGAATATGTACGCCGGCAATTCGATATTTACCGGGTGCCGCCCGGAATGATCTGTTTCGAGATCACCGAAACCAGCGCGATCGCCGATATGCACAGCGCCAAACGGTTTATCGAGGCGTTGAAGAAATTGGGCTGCCGCTTCTCACTTGACGATTTCGGCACCGGTATGTCGTCCTTCTCGTACTTGAAGCACCTCCCGGTCGACTACATCAAGATCGATGGCAGCTTCGTCAGGGAAATGCTGAACAGCAAGATGGACCGGGCGATGGTCGAAATGATCGTTCACGTCGCCAAGGTGATGGGAAAGAGCACGGTTGCCGAATTCGTCGAGAACGACGAGATACTCCCAGCCCTGCGCGAAGTCGGTGTCGACTATGCGCAGGGGTATGCGATCGGGAAGCCGTCGCCGTTCAAGGACATGTATCCGCTGCCTGCGGATGCTCCTCATCGAGAAGTAGCCTGAAGGACCGAAGCCGCCGATCCCTGCCGGCAAATTACCGCGGCGCGCGCTTGGCCAGAATGCGCTGCAGGGTACGGCGGTGCATGTTCAGGCGCCGCGCGGTCTCCGAGACGTTGCGGTTGCACATTTCATAGATCCGCTGGATGTGTTCCCAGCGCACGCGGTCCGCCGACATCGGGTTCGCCGGCAGTTCGGATTTCTCGGTGCCGCTGGCGAGCAACGCGGCGACCACGTCATCGGCGTCGGCGGGCTTCGAGAGATAGTCGACCGCGCCCATCTTCACCGCCGTGACGGCGGTGGCGATGTTGCCGTAACCGGTCAGCACGATCGCACGCGCCTCGGGGCGCTTGCGCTTCAGCGCCGATACCACGTCGAGCCCGTTACCGTCGCCGAGCCGCAGATCCACCACGGCGAAAGCCGGCGCGGAACGGCCGATCTGGGCGAGACCGTCGGACACGGTATCGCACGACGTCACGGCGAAGCCGCGGCTTTCCATCGCGCGCGACAGGCGCTCCAGAAACGGCTTGTCGTCCTCGACGATCAAGAGCGAGCGGTCGGTGAGGTCGTTCAGTTCGGTGATGGCGTTCAAGGTCGGGTATCCCCCGGTTGCAGCAATACTATAGCGTTCTCAAGCGAAGTGGTTACCGGTTCGCATAGCAATCAAGTTTACGCAGATTGCGTAGACTTACCTGCGGCAGAAAACGCGTCAAACAGACAACTAGATATGGCGTGACGCGAAGGCGCTGCCAAGGCCCTCTAAAGTCGATCAGGCCGTCATTCCGTATCCCCGGAACCGTTCCAGGAGGCATTATCGGCCGCCGTGTCGTCCGCTTCGAAGCGTTCGCGCGGCCAGACGATTTGTACCACAGCGCCGTGATCGGGAAAGGTCCGGTTGGTAAACGAGACCTTGGCGCCGGTGCGCTCCAGCAGGGTACGGGCGATGAAGATGCCGAGCCCAAGGCCGGCCCGCGCGCTTTGGTCCTCATCGGTGCTGCGCCGCCGCGATAAATAGGGCTCGCCGATGCGTTTCAGCATGGCGGGGGCGATGCCCGGGCCGTCGTCGGAAATGATCATCTCGACCGTATCGGCGTTCCACCAGGCGTTGACCTCGACCGTGGTCCGGGCGAAATCGACCGCATTTTCCAGAATGTTGCCAACGCCATAGAGGACGGCGGGGTTACGGGCGCCGACCGGCTCACGCGTCGCTGCGACCGCTAGCCGCACCTTGATGGCGACGCCGAAATCGCGGTGCGGTGCAACCGTTTCCTCGATCAGCGTCGACAGCGGCATCCGATCGAACGGTGCGCCGGAGGAGGAGAGCTGGGTGATCTTGGCCAGAATTTCGCGGCAGCGTTGCGCCTGCTCGCGCAGGGTTTTGAGGTCGCCGGCGAGCTGTTCGTTGCCGTCAACCGTCTTTTCGAGTTCGCGCGAAATCAGGAAGATCGTCGACAGCGGCGTGCCGAGTTCGTGCGCGGCAGCGGCGGCAAGGCCGTCGATCTGGGTAAGGTGCTGCTCGCGGGTCAGCACCAGTTCGGTGGCGGCCAGTGCGTCAGACAGTTTCCGGGACTCCTCGGTGACCTGGAACGCATAGAGCGAGGTGACGCCGATCGCGACCAGGATCGAGAGCCAGACGCCGAACAGGTAGATCGGCGGCAGCACCAGCGGATCGTCGCTGTCCCACGGCAGCGGCAGATGGAAAAACACCAGTGCGGAGGCGCAGGCAACCGCGAGCACACCAAGTGCAATGGTCAGCCGGATCGGCAGCGCCGTCGCCGAGATCAGGACGGGGGCCAGGAACAGGAACGAGAACGGATTTTGCAGCCCGCCGGTGAGGAACAGCAGGGCCGCAAGTTCGACGATGTTGAGCGCAAGCAATGCGGCCGCATAGACCGGTTCCAGCCGCTGCATCGGATTGAACGCGATCTGCAGTGCGAGATTGACCAGCGCCGAGAGGCCGACAATGGCGACGCAAGGAATAATGGCAACGTCGAATTCCAGCCCGTGCGCCACGATGAAGATCGCGCTGAGCTGGCCGAGCGCCGCCAGCCAGCGCAGCCGCAATATCGTATCGAGACGGACGTGGCGGAGTGGATGGCGAAAATCGGAGCTGGAAATTTCAGTCATTCCGCAACTTTAGCCGCGTGGCGCCGCGATCACAAATTCGCGCCCGATTCCGTCGGTATTTCTCCGTCATGGCCGGGCGTAGCGGTCTGAAGGACGGCGTCGCTTTCGCTCGCCTATCCCCGGCCATCCGCGTCTTGGCTGCAAGAAAGAAAGTGGTGGATGCCCGGGACATAGGCGAGCGGAAGCGACGCCGTCCTTCGGACGGCTGTGTCCGGGCATGACGACCTTCTTGCACTAGCCGCTGCAATAGCCCAATGAACAGGGCCAAATGGTCAATAATGACGCCGCGCCAATGCCGCTGCCCGCAGTCGATCCGGCAGGATCCGCGATCGAGGTCGCGCATCTGATCAAACTCTACAAGACCACCCGCGCGGTGGATAATGTCTCGTTTCGCATCGCGCGTGGCAGTATCACCGGCCTGCTCGGCGGCAACGGCGCCGGCAAGACCACGACGATTGCGATGATCATGGGGCTGGTGCTGCCGACGTCGGGCCGCATCCAGGTGCTGGGACATCCGATGCCCGAGCAAAGCGCCGAGGTGCTGGGCCGGATGAATTTCGAAAGCCCCTATGTCGACATGCCGATGCGGCTCACGGTGCGGCAGAATCTCACCATCTTCGGCCGGCTCTATGCGGTGGAGAACCTGCGCGAGCGCATCGCTCAGCTTGCCGCCGATCTTGATCTCGAGGAATTCCTCGACCGCGCCAGCGGCAAACTTTCCGCTGGCCAGAAGACCCGCGTTGCGCTGGCCAAAGCGCTGATCAATCAGCCTCAACTGTTGCTGCTCGACGAGCCGACGGCCTCGCTCGATCCGGATACGGCCGATTGGGTGCGCCAGCATCTGCAGGATTATCGCAAGGCACATGACGCGACGATATTGCTGGCATCGCACAACATGCTGGAAGTGGAGCGGCTGTGCGACCGCGTCATCATCATGAAACGCGGCCGGATCGAGGATGACGACAGTCCCGATCAGATCATGGCGCGCTACAACCGTGCGACATTGGAAGAAGTCTTCCTCGACGTCGCACGCGGGCGGGTGAGGGAAGGCGCGCCATGAGCGGGGTTGCCGTTCATCACGGAATTTCGGTGCACCGCATCAACGCGATGGTGCTGCGCTATTGGTATTTGCTGATGTCGTCCTGGCCGCGGCTTCTGGAGCTGATCTACTGGCCGGTGCTGCAGATCATCACCTGGGGTTTCCTGCAGAACTACATTTCACAGACGTCGAGTTTTTTCGCTCAGGCCGGCGGCTCGCTGATCGGCGCCGTCATCCTGTGGGACATCCTGTTCCGCGGCCAGCTCGGCTTTTCGATCTCGTTCCTCGAGGAGATGTGGGCGCGCAACATCGGCAATCTGATGATGAGCCCGCTGAAGCCGATCGAGTTCCTGATCTCGCTGATGGTGATGAGCCTGATCCGGCTTGCGATCGGCGTGATCCCGATGACGCTGCTGGCGCTGTTCTGGTTCGACTTCAATTTTTTCGCCATCGGCCTGCCGCTGATCGCGTTCTTCTGCAATTTGATCTTCACCAGCTGGTCGATCGGGATCTTCGTGTCGGGTCTGGTGCTGCGCAATGGCCTCGGCGCCGAGAGCATCGTGTGGACCCTGATGTTCGGCCTGATGCCGCTCGCCTGCATCTATTACCCGGTGTCGGTGCTGCCGGTCTGGCTGCAATATCTCGCCTGGACGCTGCCGCCGACTTACGTGTTCGAGGGCATGCGCGCGCTGTTGATCGACCACGTGTTCCGGACCGACCTGATGGTGTGGTCGCTCGCGATCAACGCGGTGCTGTTTATCGCGTCATTTGCGATCTTTCTTGCCCTTTTGCGCAGCGCCAAACACCACGGTTCTTTGCTCGGGGGTGGCGAATAAGTCACAAATTCCCGTGTATTTCTGAGGTTTTTGGCCATTTCTCTACGTATATATACGGAGGTGTGCATTGACGCATTATTGCGCATTCGGCACTGTGTTGCGGCGCAAAAGAGGGATCAGAATTCAATGCCGATTGGTGAGTTTGGCGGAGCACCGCCACTGGTGGCCGAAGGCAGTCCGGCACTTACGACGCCGATGTACTGGATGTACGAAATGGGCCACGCGTCGCTCAATCCGGCCCGCGCCGTGACTGATGCCACGAAGATCCTGTTTCAGAACCCGCTTAACCCGTGGTCGCACACCGAATTCGGCAAATCGATCGCCGCGGCCTGCGAATTGTTCGAGCGCGCCACGCGCCGTTACGGCAAGCCCGACTGGGGCCTCGACACGACCGAAGTGAACGGCGTTCGCACCCCGGTCGAGGTTCGCTCGATCTGGGAAAAGCCGTTCTGCCGTTTGCTGTATTTCGATCGCAAGCTGACGCGGCCGCTGCGCAGTCCGCAGCCGCGGGTGCTGATCGTGGCGCCGATGTCCGGTCACTACGCAACGCTGCTGCGCGGTACCGTCGAAGCCTTCCTGCCGACGCATGAAGTCTACATCACCGACTGGTCCGACGCGCGAATGGTGCCGCTGGCGGAAGGCCGCTTCGATCTCGACGACTATGTCGACTACGTGATCGAGATGCTGCACGTGCTCGGCGGCAACATGCATGTCATCGCGGTGTGCCAGCCCTCGGTGCCGGTGTTGGCAGCCGTTTCCGTGATGGAAGGCGCCAACGATCCCTTCGTGCCGCTGTCGATGACGCTGATGGGCGGCCCGATCGACACCCGCCGTAATCCGACCTCCGTGAACAATCTCGCCGCCGAGCGCGGTATCGAATGGTTCCGCAACCACGTCATCACCAAGGTGCCGTTCCCGCACCCCGGCGTGATGCGCGACGTCTATCCTGGCTTCCTGCAGCTTTCGGGCTTCATCACGATGAATCTCGATCGTCACACCGACGCCCACAAGGCGCTGTTCAGCAATCTGGTGAAGGGCGACGGCGATCTGGTCGACAAGCACCGCGAATTCTATGACGAATATCTCGCGGTGATGGATTTGACCGCAGAATATTACCTGCAGACCGTCGACGTCGTGTTCGTCAAGCATGCGCTGCCCAAGGGCGAGATGATCCATCGCGGCAAGCTGGTCGATCCGTCCAAGATTCGTCGCGTCGCGTTGATGACGGTCGAAGGCGAGAACGACGACATCTCCGGTCTTGGACAAACCGAAGCGACGCACTCGCTGTGCACGTCGATTCCCGATCATCGCCGCGTGCATTACGTGCAAAAGGGCGTCGGGCACTACGGTGTGTTCAACGGTTCGCGGTTCCGCTCCGAAATCGTGCCGCGCATTTCCGATTTCATGCTGTCTTCGGCCAATACCAAGCCGAAATTGGTCGCTGCATCAGATAAATTGGTTGGGGCTGCTGAATAGTGTCGATTCCAGCATCGATTTTGCGGCTCAACTAAGTTGCTGAATCGATTAAAAGAATCTGGATTCGCGCAGTGCTGAAGGAATGAGTAACATTTCATTTTTTCAACGAGGAGTGAGGCTGGATTCAGCCGGAAATTTTTGGTTCCAGCCCCTGCCGGTAGGGGCGGAATAGAGTCCAGCCCCTGTATATTGGGCAAATGATTTGTTTTTGCGCCGAACGGTTTCAGTGGCGGCTTGAGTGGCAGCGGTTATGGCAGAATCCGGGCGAACTCTTGCCCCCCGGACTGTCAGACATGGCTACTCGCGCCCTCCTCTATCGGCGGCCCGCCGAACCCGCGACTCTTTTGGTCAAACACGGCTCGCAATTCTTTGCGATTCGGCTGCGTCGGCACCGCCGCGCGCGCCGTTACACGTTACGCATTCATCCGACCGATCGCGAGGCGATCCTGACCATGCCGCCGCGCGGCACGCTGGCGGAAGCAAAGGATTTTGCGCAGCTTCATGGCGGTTGGATCGCCGCACGTCTCGGTCGCCTGCCGAAGGCCGCACCGTTTCAAGCTGGCACAGTGGTACCGCTCCGCGGTGTTCCGCACCGCATCGTGCATCGTGCCGGCGAGCGCGGCACGGTGTGGACCGAAACCCGCGACAGCGGCGAGAAAGTTCTCTGCGTCGCCGGCGGCGCCGACCACATGGACCGCCGCGTCCATGATTATCTCAAGCGTGAAGCGCGCAAGGATCTGCACAAGGCATCATTGGCCTATGCGGAAGAACTCGGCGTCAGGGTCAAGCGGGTGTCGATCCGCGATCAATCGAGCCGCTGGGGTTCCTGCACTTCGGCCGGATCATTGTCGTTTTCCTGGCGGCTGATCCTCGCACCGCCCTATGTGCTGGACTACCTCGCCGCCCATGAGGTCGCGCATCTGGTCGAGATGAACCACTCGGCGCGGTTCTGGCGTGTCGTCGCGAAAGTCTGCGGCCATGTCGAGCGCGCGAAGTCCTGGCTCGACACCCACGGCAACGACCTGCACCGTTACGGGGTCGAGGACTAAGTCGGAGAACCGGGCCCCATTCTACTTTGCATGGGGTTGTTTTCGCGATTTTGTGTCTGCCGCCTGCGGTCTAGCGATTTCCGCCGAACACCCGGTCCATCAGCCATCCATCCAGTCCCGCGGCCGCCTCCGGGCGTGCCGATGGATTGGGCGGTGGCGCCGACGTGCGCGTCGGTGGCTGGCGATAGCCGCCGCCTGAGGGGATCGGTGCAAGCGGCACCGGCGCTTGCGCGGATGGCTGATACGATGGCTGTGGCGGCGCGTTGACTTGCGAGGCGGGGAACAGATTTGAGAGCAGGCCACCGCCGCCGGCCTGTGATTTCGGCAGGTTCGCAACCGGCACGCCCTGGTGGGCCGATCGCATGAAGCGGGTCCAGACCTCGACCGGCAAGCCGCCACCGGTGGCCTTCTTGGTCGGCGAGTTGTCGTCATTGCCAAGCCAGACGCCGGTAACGAGATTTGCGGTGTAGCCGATGAACCAGGCGTCGCGGAAATCCTGACTGGTGCCGGTCTTGCCGGCGGCCATCCAGCCCGGAAGCTCCGCCTTGCGCGCGGTGCCCGACAGCAGCGTCTCCTGCATCATGGTGTTCATCATCGCGACGTGCCGCGGCTCGATCACCTGGCTCAGCTGATCCGGCTGCCGCGCATACAGCACCTTGCCTTCATTGGTGCGGATTTTGGTCACGACATGCGGGGAAACCCCGAGCCCGCCGTTGGCGAACGGCGCAAAGGCGCCGACCAGCTCGATGACCGAGACTTCCGAGGTGCCGAGCGCAATCGAGGCGTTGGCGTCCAGCTTCGAGGAAATGCCGAGCCGGTGCGCGGTCCGCACCACGCTCTTGGCACCGACTTCGATGCCGAGCCGCACCGCCACCGTGTTGAGCGACATCGAAAGCGCCTGGGTCAGCGTCACCGATCCGAAATATTCATGGGTGTAGTTCTCAGGCCGCCAGCCCTTGATATCAACAGGCGAATCCTGCCGGATCGTTTCAGGCGTTAATCCCGCTTCGATCGCGGTGAGATAGACGAACGGCTTGAAGGCCGAGCCGGGTTGGCGCTTGGCGGTGACCGCGCGGTTGTACTGGCTCTCGGCATAGTTCCTCCCCCCGACCATGGCGCGCACCGCACCGTCCGGCGTCATCGCCACCAGCGCGCCCTGGGTGACGTTGAACTTCACGCTCTTGGCGGCGAGTTCGTCGATGATGGAGGCTTCCGCCACGCTCTGAAGTTTGGGATCGATCGTGGTCTCGACCACGATGCTCTGTTCGATCTGGCCGATCAGATCATCGAGCACTTCGCCGATCCAGTCGGCGACGTAATTGACGGTGCCGGCGCCGACCGGTTTCACATTGTAGGAGGGATGGCCGATCGAGGCTTGGGCCTGCGCGTCGGTGATGAATTTGGCATCGGCCATCGCCGCGAGCACGATCTGGGCGCGCGCTTCCGCACCTTCCGGGTTGCGGTTCGGCGCCAGCCGCGACGGCGACTTGACGAGGCCCGCCAGCATCGCCGCTTCCGCGATCGTGACGTTCTTGGCGGACTTGCCGAAATAGCGTTGCGCCGCGGCCTCGACGCCATAGGCGCCGGAGCCGAAATAGACGCGGTTGAGATAGAGCTCGAGGATTTCCGATTTGGAATGCTTGCGCTCCAGCCAGATCGCGAGTTCCACTTCCTGCAGCTTGCGCGCGATGGTGCGTTCCTGGGTCAGGAACAGGTTCTTCGCGAGCTGCTGCGTCAGTGTCGAGCCGCCCTGCGAGACGCCGCGATGCATGACGTTGGTGACCGCCGCCCGCGCGATGCCGATCGGATCGACGCCGTAATGCGAATAGAAGCGGCGGTCCTCGATCGCGATGAACGCTTTCGGCAGATAGGGCGGCAAATCCCTCAGCGAGACATTGGCGCCGGCCATTTCGCCGCGCGAGGCCAGCACGCTGCCGTCGAGGCCGACGATCTGGATGGTCGGCGGTCGTTTTGGAATTGCCAGCGACTGGATCGCCGGCAGGTGCGCGCCGACCCAGATGATGACGCCGACGATCGCGATCGCAGCCCACAGGCCGAGCACCGCGCCCCAATAGAACAGCCGGCCGATGCGGAATCCACCGCGTGATTTCGACCGGCGCTTGGCGCCGCTGCGGCCAGCGCGCGGCTTGCGCTCGCGCGGCGGCTCGTCGTCATCGTTTTCAGGTTTACGCTTGGCGGATGATTTTTTCGGCTTGTCGTCGCCGGACGGGACGCGGTCCTGCGGCGACAGCCGCAATTCGCTCAGCGCGGCGGCGAGCCCGAATTGCGGTTCCTTGCGGCCGCCGCTCTTTTTCCGTCCCCACGCCATACGCAAACGCTGCTCACATCCCGCCCGCCGCAAGCTAACGTTCGCAGTTTAAGGGGCGGTTACGGAGAGGTTAACGCGGGATTAGGAGGTGCGGCGGCGCGTGCTAAAGGAACAGCATATGTCAGCAAGGGAAGCCGTCATGGGCCACATCGATCCGACCAAGGAAGTGTTCGCGCAATTTCGGGCCAACGACCGGCCGGGCCCGATCCACATGCTCAATCTGGTCCGTCTGCGGGAACAAGCTGCCTATCCCGACGGCCGCAAGGCGTCAGGGGCTGAAGCCTATGCGGCGTATGGACGGGAAAGCGGGCCGGTGTTCGAGCGGCTCGGCGGGCGGATCGTCTGGCAGGGACGGTTCGAACTGATGCTGATCGGGCCGGCGGAAGAGCGCTGGGATCATTGCTTCATCGCCGAATATCCCAGTGTCGCCGCCTTCGCGGAAATGATCCGCGACCCTGTGTATCGCGAGGCGGTGAAGCACCGCCAGGCGGCGGTGGAGGATTCGCGGCTGGTCCGGCACGCGGTGCTGCCGGTCGGAAAGACGTTTGGGGAAATCCCGAAATAACAACGCACAAAAAATCGGCGGCCCCGAGGGACCGCCGATCATTCGTATCGATGGAAGTTGAGGCTAGCCCGCCGGGCCGGCGTCCTCGAGGATCGGGCCGAACAGTTCCCAACGCTCGCCGTTGAACTTCATCATCTGCAACTGCTTGTTGACGCGGTAGTCGTCGGGCCCGGTGTTGATCTTCATGCCCGGCAGGCCGAGGTCGAGTACGACGTCCTTCAACGAGGCCGCCTGCTTCATGACGTTTTCACGGGTCAGGTCATCGCCGCATTGTTTGAGTACCTGCACGAGCAGCTGAGCGGTCGAATAGCCGTAGGTATTCACCGTGTTCATCTTGTCGCCTTCCGGGAAGTATTTCGCCATGAAGTCGAGATACTTCTGCAGGCCCGGATCGCCCTTCCAGGTCGGATCGGCCGGATCCTTGCCATAGTTGACGCTGATCACGCCCTTCGACGCTTCGAGGCCTGCCGGCTGCAGCGTGGCGCTGACCGGGCTGGCGTTGATGTCGAGGATGTGGATCGGCTTCCAGGCGAGTTCGTGGATCTTCCGGATTGCCTGCGCCGCCTGCTTCGGCGTCGAGGCGCTGTAGAACAGGGTCGCGCCGGCGTCCTTGATCTTCAACACCTGCGAATCGATGGTCGGGTCGGAGACTTCGTAGGAAGACTCGGCCACGATCATCTTAGCCGCCTTGTCGCCCAGGCCCGCCTTCAGCCCGTTGACATAGTCCTTACCCAGATCGTCGTTCTGGTAGAGGATGCCGATCTTGGCATCCGGATGTTCTTTCAGAATGTACTTGCCGTAGATGCGACCCTCGACGAAGTAGTTCGGGTTGTAGCCCATGGTCCAGGGGAAGTTCTTGGGATCGGTGAACTTCGAGGCGCCGGTGGCGGCGAACAGCTGCGGCACCTTCTTGCCGTTGAGATATTTCTGCACGGCGGCGTTTGCCGCGGTTCCGATGACCTGGAAAGTGAGGAGGACTTCATCGCTCTCCACGAGCTTGCGGATCTGCTCGACCGTCTTCGGCGGGCTGTAAGCGTCGTCATACTGGATCAAATTGATCTTGCGGCCGTTGATGCCGCCCTGGTCGTTGATCATCTTCATGTAGGCGGCCTGCGTCTTGCCGATATTGGCATAGACGGAATAGGCGCCCGAGAACGGCACGGTCTGGCCGATCTTGATTTCGGTATCGGTCGCGCCGGTGTCGTATTTCTTCTGCGCGTAGGCCGACGAAGCCGACAGGGCGATCGCGAGCGCCGTGCCGGTGATCAAATGGAAAATACCATTCCTCATATTGCTCGTTTCCTCATGTGTTGATTGAGCCGATGATCTTGTCTTGGGACCTAATATGACCCGGTGGACGCCATCGCTGGTTGCAATAGTGGCGGAACGGATGCTGCAATGCAAGGCGATGCAAGCTGAAACGGTCCGGGATTTCTGGCTGGCGTGGGCAAGGTTAATTCGAGGGCAGCAATTGCTGTCTGCCCAAAAAGAATCCAATCGACATGTGCACGTTCCGAATGACACCACATTGGGCATTGGAGCCCGCACGGGATACCGAAAACGGACAACGATGCCGTGCGGAACACGGCATCGCCAGTTCCTCTCTGAACGAAGCGGCCCAGCCAGAACGGCCAGGCGTTTACGCCAACCAGAGCAGGATCAATGCGAGCGCCGCGGGCGCCGCCTGCACATACAAGATCCGACGGCTGACGGTCGCGGCGCCGTAGCTGCCTGCCACGATCACACAGAGCAGAAAGAATGCCTTGATCTGGAACGCGAAGCCCGGGTTTGGATGGACCAGGCCCCAGACCAGGCCGGCGGCGAGGAAGCCGTTATAGAGCCCTTGATTGGCGGCCAGCACCGCCGATTCCGTTGCCTTCTCGATCGTGTTGCGGAAGGTCTTCAGCCCCAGCGGCTTGGTCCAGAGAAACATCTCCAGCACCAGAAAATAGACATGCAGCGCGGCGACCACCGCGACCAGACAATTGGCGAAAAGCGTCATGTGGCGGCCCCCCAAAACCGACAGCGGAATTCGGGTGGACGCTAGCACGGTCAGCGTGAAAAGTGCGGCGGCGTGCCGATATTTTGCAGAGAATGATGAGGTCCGAAAACCGCGAGACAGGCGGGACGCGATATCAGATGCTTCGATCGAGCGACAGCGCGAGGAATCAATGGGAATGCGTACCGACAGAACATACGGCACCGTCAGCGTCATCAGGCGCAAGGAAATGAGCGGCCTGGAATTTGTCCAGGGGCTCGCGGATGGCACGCTGCCCCTCAACACGATCGCGCGCACACTGGGCTACGATGTCACCGAAGCCGCGAGCGGGCGCGTGGTCATCACCGCCGAACCGAGTGACGACCATCTCAATCCAGCCGGCACCGTGCACGGCGGCTTCTCGGCCACGCTGCTCGACAGCTGCATGGGGCTGGCCATTCAGTCGACCCTGGAGAAAGGTCTGGGATCGACGACGCTGGAGTTCAAGATTTCGCTGGTGCGACCGATTACGCCCGAGACCGGCACGATCAGGGCCGAGGGCATTGTGCTCAGCAGCGGCCGGCGGGTCGGCACCGCGGAAGGACGCATCACGGATAGCAAGGGACGTTTGCTTGCCCAGGGCACCACGACTTGCCTGATTTTCGAGAACTGAGCCGCGCATCCGCGCGCAAAGCGCGGGACATGCCCTGCACGATGGTGGATGATTTCCTGATGGATATGGACCGTACCGCTTGCTACCGCGCGATTTCGACCCGGGATATCAGGTTCGACGGGCGGCTTTTTGTCGGTGTCAAAACCACCGGCATCTATTGCCGGCCGATCTGTCCGGCGCGCACCCCGAAATTCGAGAACGTGTCGTTCTATGCTTCGGCGGCCGCAGCCCAGGAGGCCGGCTTCCGTCCCTGCCTGCGCTGCCGGCCGGAAGTGTCGCCTGACCTCGCGTTCTGGCGCGGCAGCTCCAATACGGTTTCGCGCGCGCTGGCATTGATCGAATCCGGCGGGCTCGATGGTGACGATGTAGAAGGTCTGGCTAATTGGCTCGGCGTCGGCGGGCGGCAATTGCGGCGGCTGTTCCGTCAACACGTCGGCGCTTCGCCGATTGCGGTGGCCCAAACCCGACGGGTGCTGCTTGCCAAGCAGTTGATCCACGAAACGCCGCTGCCGATGGCCGAGGTCGCCCTGGCGTCCGGCTTCAACAGCGTGCGCCGCTTCAACGAAACCTTTTTGGAACTGTTCGGACGTCCGCCGGCCGCGTTGCGGCGTTCCCGCGACAAGACCAGGCGTGAAGCCGGTGCGCTGTCGGTTCGTCTTCCGTATCGGCCGCCCTATGATTGGGACGCGATGCTGTCGTTCCTCAGCGCCCGCGCCATTCCCGGTGTCGAGATCGTTGCCGGCGATAGCTATCGCCGCACGATTGCGATCGGCGGCAAGTGCGGCGTGATCAGCGTCGTGCCCGCGCCGAAGAACCGGATCGACGTCCGCGTTCGCTTCCCCGAGATGGCGGCCTTGCCGCAGATCATCGCGCGGGTCCGCCGGGTGTTCGATCTCGCCGCCGATCCCGATACGATCGGCGCGCATCTCGCGCTCGACCCGAGCCTGGCGCCGCTGGTCGCGGCGCGGCCGGGCTTGCGAGTCCCCGGGGCATGGGACGGTTTCGAACTCGCGGTGCGCGCGATCTTCGGCCAGCAGATCACGGTTCCTGCCGCGACCAAACTGCTCGGCAAACTGGTGCAGGCCTTTGGCGATCCGCTGCCGCCTGCGATGACAGACAGCGAGGGTCTCAGCCATCTGTTTCCCTTTGCGGCGCGGATTGCTAGCTCCAATCTGGCAACGCTCGGGATGCCCGGTGCGCGGGCGATGGCGGTGACCTCGCTGGCGCAGGCGATCTCGGCCGATCCCGCGATATTCAGCCGCGGCGCCAGCCTTGAGGATGCGATCGTGAAATTGAGGGCGCTGCCGGGAATCGGCGAATGGACCGCGCAGTACATCGCCATGCGCGAGCTCCGCGAACCCGATGCGTTCCCCGCCGCCGACATTGGATTGCTCCGCGCGATGACCGACGGCGAAGGTCGGCGGCCGTCGCCTGCGGAATTGCTGACGCGCAGCGAGCGCTGGCGGCCGTGGCGCGCCTATGCGGCGTTGCATCTGTGGGCCGCGGGTGTACCGCATCCCGCCTTGTCCGGGAAAATCGATGAGCGCGAAGCCGCCTGAAACCTTCAATCTCGACCGGCTGCAAACGCCGATCGGAACCGCGTTGCTGGTGACCGATTCCGGCGGCGTGCTGCGTGCGCTGGATTGGGAAGAGCACGGGCCGCGCATGAAGGAGTTGCTGCGGCTGCAATATGGTCTGGTTGACCTGAAAGAGGTGCGGTCACCGAAAGAGTTGAGGGTGGCGCTGACAGGGTACTTCAAAGGCGATCTCGATCGCCTCAACGCGATCAAGTGGCGCGTTGCGGGTACGCCGTTCCAGCAAAAGGTCTGGACTGCATTGCCGAAGATACCTGCCGGCACAACGATGAGCTACGGCGCGCTGGCAGCCAAGCTGAACGCGCCAAAAGCCATGCGTGCGGTCGGTCATGCCAACGGCTCCAATCCGATCAGCGTCGTCGTGCCCTGTCATCGCCTGATCGGCGCCAACGGTGCGCTGGTCAAGTATGGCGGCGGGCTGGAGCGGAAGCGGTGGTTGCTGGAGCATGAGGGTGTAGTGATCGGCGCGTAATGGGCGTGCAATCTCTCAACGCGTCATTCCGGGATGCGCCTCTTGGCGCAGGCCCGGAATCCATACTCCCGATCTGGGTTATGGATTCCGGGCTCGCGCTACGCGCGCCCCGGAATGACGGAGACATGTCAGGTCCGTAAACCGCCAGACAGTCTGCCGCCACGCCCCTAGCGTCTCCCCACATTCCAACAAGGAGACGACCAATGACGGACGCAGAAATTCAGGAATTTGTGACGCGATTTGCCGCCGCCTGGGCGGCGCGGGACGGAAAGGCATTTCTCGATCTCTGGCACCCCGAAGGCTCGCTGCATACGCCGCTGGTGGGCCGGCGCGTGGCGGGCAACGAACTCGACCGGCTGATGGAAGTGCAGACCGCGGCGGCACCGGATTTCGTCTGGCAGTTGCTGGACTGGACCTCGCGCGGCGACGTCGTGATCATCGAATGGCAGACCACGCGCAACGTAGGCGGCGTCAGATTCGACTGGCGTGGCGTCGACAAGTTCCGCATCAAAAATGGCAAGATCATCGAGGAGCGGGTCTATACCGACACGGCGCCGCTGCGCGCGTTCCGCAAGGGCGAGAAGCTGGAGCCGATTACCCAGTTCTGAGAGAAGAGTGACGGATCACGCCGCCGGCTGGGCGGCGTTGTCCTCGCTCGCGAGCAGGTGCAGCAGCGCGCTCTTGATCGCGGCCTGCCGCGTCGGCGCAGTGATCTGCGCACCGAGCAGATCGGTGACGTAGAACACGTCGCGGGCGCGCTCGCCGAAGGTCGCGACATGGGCGGAGGCGATGTTGAGGTTGAGCTTCGAGATCGCCGTCGTCAGCTGGTACAGCAGACCCGGGCGGTCGAGGCCGGAGACCTCGATCACGGTGTAGCGGTCCGACCATTGATTGTTGATGGTGACTTCAGGCTCGACGACGAAGGGCCGCACCTTGCCGCGCGCGGCCGCCTTGCGCGCCACCACTTCGGGCAGGCGCAATTTGCCCTCCAGCACCTGCTCGATCATCTCGCCGATTCGCGTGGCGCGGCGGCCCTCGTCCTCGTCGCGGTCGTATTCGCGGGAGATGGCGATGGTGTCGAGCGCGCGCCCGTCGGTGGTGGTGTAGATCTGCGCGTCGACGATGTTGGCGCCCGCCGACGCGCAGGCGCCGGCGATGATCGACAGCAGCCAGGGATGGTCGGTCGCCAGGATCGTCAGTTCGGTGACGCCGCGCGCTTCGTCGAAGCCGACATTGATCGCAAGCTTGTGGCCGGCCTGTTCGCTGGCCCGCAGGAAACGCGCGTGGCGGATTTTTCGCGGTAGCTCTACCTTGAGCCAATAGGCCGGGTAATGCCGCGCGATATAGGCGTTGAGTTCCTGCTCCGGCCATTCGGTGAAGGCGGCGCGGAATTCGGACTGCGCCACCGCGATGCGCTGGGCGCGGTTCACTTCCGAGAACCCACCGGTCAGCACCGGCTCGGTTTCGTAATACAGCGTGCGCAGCAATTGCGCCTTCCAGCCGTTCCACACGCCCGGGCCGACGCCGCGGATGTCGGCGGTGGTGAGAATCGTCAGCAGCTTCATCTGCTCGACCGACTGCACCACGGCGGCGAAATTCTCAATCGTCTTGCGGTCCGACAGGTCGCGCGACTGCGCCACCGTCGACATGGTCAGATGCTCTTCAATCAGCCACGCCACCAGTTCGGTGTCGGCGGTGTTGAAGCCGAGCCGCGGGCACAGCCGCCGCGCCACCTTGGCGCCGGCGATCGAGTGGTCCTCGGGCCGGCCCTTGGCGATGTCGTGCAGCAGCGTGGTGATGTAGATCACCGCGCGATGCTCGGGCTGGATCTTGCGGAACAGATCGCTGGCGACTGTGAACTCGTCGTTGCCGCCGCGCTCGATGTCCTGCAGGAAGCCGACGCAGCGGATCAGATGCTCGTCCACCGTATAATGGTGGTACATGTTGAACTGCATCATCGACACGATCTTGCCGAAGGCGCGGATGAAGTGACCAAGCACGCCGGTCTCGTTCATGCGCCGCAGCACGGTCTCGGCGTTGTCGGACGTCAGGATCTCCATGAACAGAAGATTGGCTTCCGGATTTTCCCTTAAGCCGGTGTTGATCAGCTTCAGCGAGCGCGTCACCGTGCGCATCGCATCCGGATGAAAGGCGAGATTGTTCTTCTGTGCGAGGCGGAATATCCGGATCAGATTGACCGGATCGTGCTTGAAGACGTCGGGCGCCGCGAGATTGATGCGGTTGTTGTCGATGATGAAATCGTCGCTGTCGGGCACCCGCCGCCGCTTGATGCCGGGCCGGAACCGAGCCACGACGCGGCTCAAGACCGGCGCCGGCTTGGCCTGCTCGTCTTCCAGCTTGGCGCACAGGATCGCGGTGAGGTCGCCGACGTCCTTGGCGACCAGGAAGTAGTGCTTCATGAAGCGTTCGACATCCTGCATGCCGGGATGCGAGGTATAGCCGAGGCGGACCGCGATCTCGCGCTGCATGTCGAACGACAGTCGTTCTTCGGCGCGGCCGGAGACGAAGTGCAAATTGCAGCGCACCGACCACAGGAAGTCGGCGCAGCGGCGGAAGGTGCGGTATTCCTGCGCGTCGAACACGCCGCGCTCGACCAGTTCATCGGTCTCGCGCACGCGATAGACGTATTTCGCGATCCAAAAAAGTGTATGGAGGTCGCGGAGGCCACCCTTGCCGTCCTTGACATTGGGTTCGACCAGATAGCGCGACTGCCCGCCGCGGCGATGGCGTTCTTCGCGCTCGGCGAGCTTGGCGGTGACGAATTCAGCCGCGGTGCCCTGCACCACGTTCTTGTCGAAGCGCGCGACCAGTTCGTCGTAGAGCGGCTGGTCGCCGGTCAGGAACCGGGTTTCGAGGATGGCGGTGCGGATCGTCATGTCGCCGCGCGCCTGCCGGACCGATTCATCGACCGAACGCGTGGCGTGGCCGACCTTCAGTCCCATGTCCCACAGGCAATAGAGAATGGCTTCGGCGACCTGCTCGCCCCAGGCGGTCTGCTTGTAGGGCAGGATGAACAGCAGATCGATATCGGATTCCGGCGCCATCAGGCCGCGGCCATAACCGCCGGTGGCGACGACAGACATGCGCTCTTCGCCCGATCGGACATGCGAGCGATAGAGGTGCCGCGTGGCGGCGGAATAGAGAATGCGGATGATTTCATCCTGCACGAAACACAATCGCTCCGCGCAGCGGCGGCCGTGGCGGTCCTTCAGCAGCACGGCTTGCGCGGTTTTTCGCGCCGCGATCAACTCGGCCTTGAGCAATTGTGCCATCGCCGAGCGAAACACGTCCTCGCGGCCGGCATTTTTTTCGGCGAGCGCATCGATCGCGGCGGTGATCCGCGCGGTATCAAAACGATCATCCGCCACAGGGCGGTCCTCGGTCACAACGCTGTCCATGATCTATCCCGATATCGGACGGCGCAGACGCTGTCACGGATGATTGTGAGGCAACAGTGGTTCTATGCTGGATTCGCGCTGCTTTGGGTAAACCCGTTCTCAAGGCGCAGCTTTGGCGGCAGCTATTTTCTCGTTGACCTTGCGGTTTAACTCATTGAAATAAAAGACAGTTTTTTTGGGATATGAGGAGACGAGGGAATGTCCAGGATTTCACGGCGCGCGTTTGCTGCTGTTATCGCAGCCTCGACCTTGCTGCCCGGTGCGGCCTTCGCCGCCGACCCGCTCAAGGAAATTCGCATCGACTGGGCGACCTACAACCCGGTGTCGATGATCCTCAAGCAGAAGGGCCTGCTGGAAAAGGAGTTCGCCAAGGACGGCATCAACGTCGTCTGGGTGCAGTCGGCCGGTTCCAACAAGGCGCTCGAATTCCTCAACGCCGGATCGATCGACTTCGGATCGAGCGCGGGCTCGGCCGCTTTGGTCGCCAAGATCAACGGTAATCCGATCAAGTCGATCTATGTCTATTCGCGCCCCGAATGGACCGCGCTGGTGACATCAAAGGATTCCAAGATCGCCAGCATTGCCGACCTCAAGGGCAAGCGCGTCGCGGTGACGCGCGGCACCGATCCGCACATCTTCCTGGTGCGTGCGCTGCTCGGCGCGGGCCTCTCCGAAAAAGACATCACCCCGGTGCTGCTGCAGCACGCCGACGGCAAGACCGCACTGATCCGCGGCGACGTCGACGCCTGGGCGGGGCTCGATCCGATGATGGCGCAGGCCGAAGTCGAGGAGGGCGCCAAACTGTTCTTCCGCAAGCCCGACGCCAACACTTGGGGCATCCTCAATGTGCGCGAGCAGTTCCTGAAGGACTATCCGGACGCGGTTCGCCGCGTGCTCGCGGTATACGAAGAGGCGCGCAAATACTCGCTGGCCAATTACGACGACCTGAAGAAAACTTTCATCGGCATCACCAAGCTGCCGGACGCGGTCGTCGACAAGCAGCTCAAGGAGCGCACCGAACTGACCCACAGCCGCATCGGCGCACCGCAGCGCGAATCCATCCTCGCCGCCGGCCTCGCTTTGCAGCAGGCCGGCGTCGTTGCCGCCACGGTCGACGTCAAGGCGACGCTGGATGCGCTGATCGACGATCAGGTCCCGCTGCCGACGAATTGAGGTTTTCACCCTCCCCTGGAGGGGTCCGAGACGAGCGAAGCTCGCTCGTGGGTCGACGCTCATGAAATGAGCGGCGGGGTGGGGTGACGGTCTTTCCACTCGAACGGTCTCCGAGTTGAGAGACCGTCACCCCACCCCGTCTCGCATTTCGCTTCGCTCCATGCGAGCCGACCCTCCCCCTCCAGGGGAGGGTAAGCCGCCACCTTGCAATCCCTCGAAAGACGCGTTCTTGCTATGGCCATGACCGTTGAACTGCCAGCGCTGGAACGGACCGATGCGATGACGCCAAAAGCGTCGTCGGCGCGCCTGCGGCGTTATGCGGGGCCGGCGCTGGGGCTGCTGCTGCCGGTGGGACTCGCGCTGGCCTGGGAAATCGCGGTCTGGGCAGGCTTTTCCAACGGCCGGCTGGTGCCGCCGCCGACCAAAATCTTCGCCACCATGGTGGAACTCGCCAGGAGCGGCGAGCTGTCGCGCCATATCATCGCGACGCTGAGCCGGGTCGCCTCGGGTTTTGTCATCGGTGTCGTCGCCGGCACGTTGTTCGGCGCGATCTCCGGCTATTGGGGACTGGCGCGGCGGCTGCTCGATCCGACGGTGCAGGCGTTGCGCGCTATACCGTCGATCGCCTGGGTGCCGCTGTTCATCCTGTGGCTCGGTATTTTCGAAACCTCGAAGGTTGCGCTGATCGCGGTCGGGGTGTTCTTTCCGGTCTATCTCGGCGTGATGGGCGCGATCCTCTCGGTCGACCGCAAGATCGTCGAGGTCGGCCGCACGTTCCGGCTCAGTGGCCCGGCGATGATCCGCCGCATCCTGTTGCCCGCGGTGCTGCCGGCCTATGTCGTGGCGCTGCGCGTCGGCCTTGGCCTCGGCTGGATGTTCGTCGTCGCCGCCGAATTCATGGGCGCCTCCGAAGGGCTCGGCTATCTCCTGATCGACGGCCAGCAGCTCGGCAAGCCGGCGCAGATCGTCGCCGCGATCGTGATCTTCGCGATTCTGGGCAAGACCACCGACTGGCTGATCGAGATCGCCACCGCGCCGCTGCTGCGCTGGCAGGATGCGTTCGGCGGCAAGAGCGGAGCGGCCTGATGCTCGCACTCGATCGCGTTGGCAAAACCTATCCGAACGGCGTCCATGCACTGGAGCGGTTCTCCGCCGACATCAAGCTCGGCGAGATCGTCGCCATCATCGGCGGCTCCGGCTGTGGCAAGTCGACCTTGCTGCGCGCCATCGCCGGCCTCGACCGCGCCACCACGGGCACGGTGACGCTGGACGACATTGCAATTACTGCCCCGCACGCAAAAATCGGCATCATCTTCCAGGAGCCGCGGCTGCTGCCGTGGCTCAGCGTCGCCGACAATATCGGTTTCGGCCTTTCTGAGTTGTCCGCCGCCGCGCGACGCGAAAAGGTCGCGCGTGCATTGGATCGGGTTGGCCTCGCGGATAAGGCCAGCGCCTGGCCGCGCGAATTGTCCGGCGGGCAGGCGCAGCGGGTCGCGATCGCCCGCGCGCTGGTGCCGCAGCCGGAAGTGCTGCTGCTGGACGAGCCGTTTTCGGCGCTCGATGCCTTCACGCGACGGGACCTGCAGGACCATCTGCTCGATCTCTGGAACGATACAAGGCCAACGCTCATGCTGGTGACGCATGACGTCGATGAGGCCGTGGTGCTGGCGGATCGCGTGCTTGTGATGCGGCCGCGGCCGGGACGGCTGTTCGAGGAGATCAAGATCAATCTGGCGCGGCCGCGCGACCGTAATTCGCCGCACTTCGACAATTTCAAGCGCCGCGTGCTGACCGCGCTGGATCGCTCGCTCGACCGCAATGTGCCCGACGCCGATGCCAAATCGACCACCGGCGAGGCGATGTGGTGGTGACATCGGCTCCATAAGGCTTTAAATCCGGACGTACAAAAACAGCCGGGAGAAAAAAATGGACGCCGCCGAACTCCGTGCGATGCAGGCCCCGATCAAGGAGCGCTACAAGTCCGATCCCTCAGCCGCCGTCATCACGCTCAAAGCCAAGGGCTCGATCGACAATGAAGGCCTTACCTGCAAGGTCGAAACCGGCCGTGCGCTGGCCGTTGCAGGCCTGCATCCCGCCACCGGCGGTTCCGGGCTTGAGCTGTGTTCCGGCGACATGCTGCTGGAAGCGCTCGTCGCCTGCGCCGGCGTGACGCTGAAGTCGGTGGCGACCGCGGTCGAAATTCCGCTCAAGAGCGGCCACGTCATCGCCGAGGGCGATCTCGATTTCCGCGGCACGCTCGGCGTCGACAAGGAAGCCCCGGTCGGTTTCGCCGAAATCCGTCTGCGCTTCGACGTCGAGACCGACGCACCGCAGGACAAGCTCGATCTCTTGCTAAAGCTCACCGAGCGTTATTGCGTGGTCTATCAGACCATCCGGAACGGCCCGAAGGTCGCGGTGTCGATGAAGCGGGTGTAGCCCCGCGTGTTCTTACCCTCCCCTGGAGGGGGAGGGTCGACGCTCATGAAATGAGCGGCGGGGTGGGGTGACAGTCTCTCCACGCGAGCGGTCGCCAAGTTGAGAGACCGTCACCCCACCCCGTCTCACACTTCGCTACGCTCCATGTGAGCCGACCCTCTCCCTCCAGGGGAGGGTAAGAAGCGGCCCGGCTTTAAATGTCTCCCGAATCCATCTTCCTCCTGACGCTCGTCCTGCGCATGGTGATAACAGCGGCGTTCGTGGTGACGGCGTCCATCATCACCGAGAAGTCAGGCCCGGTGATCGGCGCGCTGATCGCGACATTGCCGATTTCGGCGGGGCCGTCCTATGTGTTTCTCGCGCTCGA
The DNA here is from genome assembly GCF_018130125.1 of Bradyrhizobium sp. AUGA SZCCT0177. Lineage (NCBI taxonomy): Bacteria > Pseudomonadati > Pseudomonadota > Alphaproteobacteria > Hyphomicrobiales > Nitrobacteraceae > Bradyrhizobium > Bradyrhizobium sp. AUGA SZCCT0177. The sequence goes on from NZ_JAFCMA010000028.1 coordinate 88,501, forward strand.
TCATGACGCGGCCTTCATCGCCGAAGGTGCGCTGGCGAGCCTGCCGATCAACGCCGCGACGATCTTTATGGGGCTGACCTATGTCGTGCTGGCGCAGCGCCGGAGCGCGGTCGTCAGTTGCCTTTCCGCGGTCGCGGTGTGGATCGCACTTGCCTCGATCATTCGCTCGGTGCCCTGGACGCTGGCCAGTGGCCTGGTCGTCAATGCCATCGCCTTTGCGATCTGCGTGCCGCTGCTGGCGCGCTACCGTCACGTCAAGATGCCGCCGGTCACGCGGCGCTGGTACGACATCCCCCTGCGTGCCTCGCTGGTTGCGACCCTGGTTGCGACCGTGGTCACGACGTCAGGCTGGGTCGGTCCGAAAATCAGCGGCATCATCGCGCTGTTTCCGATCGTGTTCACCTCGATGATGCTGATCCTGCACCCGCGCATCGGCGGCCCACCGACCGCAGCCGTGCTCGCCAACAGCGCCTGGGGCTTGATCGGTTTGGGCCTTGCGATTGCGGTGTTGCATGTTGCCGCATTGCAGTTCGGGTCGGTGATCGGGCTGAGCCTCGGGCTCGCGACCTGCGTCTCTTGGAATCTGGCGCTGTGGTGGAAGGGACGGCGGAAGGCTGTGCGATGACGATCCCTGCTGTAATCCGAGTTGCAACATGGATTTACTGCGGCCAAATTGGTGAGTGCGTCCACCTTTGCCGAGAGCGGAACCGATGAGCCAATCCGAGGAGCTTTCGGCATATATGACCTTCGGACGAAGCGAGTGGGCAGCGTTACGCTTCAACACACCGCTGACGCTCTCCGAAGCGGACCTCACGGCACTTCGCGGCCTGAACGAGCCGATCACGTCAGACGAAGTCGCCGACATATACTTGCCGCTAGCTCGGCTGCTGAACCTTCATTTCACTGCGGCGCGTAGCCTTGCACATGTCAAGAGTGCGTTCCTGGGCCGCGCACCGCACAGCGCGCCTTATATCGTCGCGTTGGCGGGCAGTGTTGCGGTTGGCAAGAGCACGTTTGCCCGCGTGCTTTGCGCGCTTTTGGCGCGGTGGCCGGACCATCGCCGGGTCGAACTCGTTACCACTGACGGGTTCCTGCATGCCAACCGGGTTCTGGAGGAACGAGGGCTGATGCGACGGAAGGGCTTTCCTGAGAGTTACGACCTGCCGAGAATGCTGCGGTTCCTGTCGGCGGTGAAAGCGGGCAGGGGCGATCTTGAACTGCCAGGGTACTCGCATCTGATCGGGGATATCGTGCCTTCGGAGCATCAGGTCGTTCGGCATCCGGACATCTTGATGTTTGAGGGCCTCAACGTGCTGCATGCGCGCGGCACGGCGCCCATGGTCGTTTCTGACTTCTTCGACTTTTCGATCTACCTGGATGCTGACGAGGTCGACATCCAGTCGTGGTACGTCGAGCGCTTTCTCAGTTTGCAGCGGACCGCCTTCCAGCAGCCCGCCTCATACTTCCACCACTACAGGGATTTGCCACCAAGCGATGCGCGGGAGGTCGCGAACAGGCTGTGGCGTGAGCATCATCGCGCAAATCTCCGTGAGAACATTCTGCCTACCCGCACACGTGCCGATGTCGTGCTCCGCAAGCGTTCCGATCACTCGGTTGGTGAGGTCTGGTTGCGAGAGACATAGGCGGCGGTATCAGGCATTTCGTCGCCGGTTCGGAAGATTGCTAGTTACCGCCGCCGCGCGACCCGCTAGGTTGGCGGCAGAGCAGAACTGGGGCGTGCGGTGGAGGGATTGTACAAGGTCGAGTACGACATCAATGAGGGCTCCGGCCGCAGCGTGCTCTACGCCCAGGCCGGAACGATGCTTGGCGGCAATACGGCATTCGCCCATTTCGGCAGCTACCAGATCGTGGACGGTGAAATCGTCGCCAGGCTCAGGACCCGGCGCCACAGCGCATCGCCCCGCCCTAGATCGCTGGTCAGTTCCGACCAGGTCACGCTCAGTATACGCGGCAGGGCAGAGGGCCAGGCCTATCGCTTCGCGGGTGAAGTGGTGGAGGACGCCGGCTCGGTGTTTCGCGCGCTCATGACGCCGCTCGGCAATGACGACATTCCGCCGCCCGGTATAGTCGGCGACGGCGGCATCGTCAGCGGACTCTACTCGATCGACATCCGGATGCTGGACGGCCTTGCCGGCGGGCATACCGGGGTGATGCTGCTGCATGACGGCCGGATTCTCGGCGGCGACGCGTTTTTCTATTATCTCGGGGCCTATAGTTCGGCGAACGGCAGCTGGAAGGGCGAGTTCGTCAATCAGGAACACACCCCGGCGAAGGCCGAGCATCCGCTGTTCGGCGGTTATGAAGTCGGCATCGGTTTCTCAGGGCGCTGCGACGCCAACGGTGCTGAAATGGAGGCAACCGCGTTGGCCGGCAAGCGCAGCATCCGCCTCGCCGCCACGCTGAAGTTGATCCAGCCGTTCGCCGACGTGGGCCGCTAGCCCGCTGCGCCCCAAGGCAGTCTCCATTGAATGACGCCAAACAGCCGCAAATACAGCAGCGTTGTCGCCGCCAGCGAGACCAATGCCACCGCCAACGGCACGCTCGGCGGCGGCGTCCGCCAGTCGCGTGAATCCTGCAACAGGATCAGCGGCAGCAGCGGCAGTGCGATCAATCCGAGAAACACGAAGATCCGCCAGCCGCCTTCAAACAGGGCCGAGATCAACAGCAGCACGGGCGGCGCGCCGTACACCAGCGCGATCCACGCGAACGCTTTCGCGGCGCGCCTCAAGCCTTGCGTTCTTTCGCCAGCGTCGTGAGCCGATACAGCGCATCCAGCGCTTCGCGCGGCGACATCTCATCCGGATGCAGCGCCTTCACGGCGGCGAGCAACTGCTCCGCCTCGCTCGGCGGTGCGGGTTCGGCAGCCGCGCGCGAGGGCACCGCGAACAGCGGGAGATCATCGGCCAAGGCGCGCGCGGTTTGGCCACGATCCTGGGCCTCGAGCTTTGCCAGCACCGATTTGGCGCGCGCGATCACGGCTGGCGGCAGGCCGGCGAGTTTGGCGACCTGGATGCCGTAGGAGCGATCGGCCGAACCGGGCAGCACCTCGTGCAGGAACACGACGTCGCCCTGCCATTCCTTGACGCGCACCGTGGCGTTGAACATCCGCGGCAGCTTGGCTGAGAGCGCGGTCAGCTCATGATAATGCGTCGCGAACAGCGCACGGCAGCGGTTGCTTTCGTGCAGGTGCTCGATCGCGGCCCATGCGATCGACAGGCCGTCGAAGGTCGCGGTGCCGCGGCCGATTTCGTCGAGGATCACAAGCGAGCGCTCGCTGGCCTGATTCAAAATCACGGCGGTCTCTACCATTTCCACCATGAAGGTCGAACGCCCGCGTGCGAGGTCGTCGGCGGCGCCGACGCGCGAGAACAACCGGTCGACGACGCCGATCCGCGCGCGCGAGGCCGGCACGTAGCTGCCGATCTGCGCCAGCAGGGCGATCAGTGCGTTCTGGCGCAGGAAGGTCGATTTACCCGCCATGTTCGGGCCGGTAATCAGCCAGATCTGGCCGGATTTTTGGCCCGGCCCGGGCGAAAGATCGCAGGCATTGGCGATGAACGGCTGGCCGTCGCGCTTCAGCGCGGCTTCCACCACGGGATGGCGGCCGCCCTCGACGGCAAAACCGAGCGAGCCATCGACCTCGGGCCGCACGTAATTGTCGTCGACCGCAAGTTTTGCCAGCGCGGTTGCGACATCGAGCAGCGCAAACGCGTGCGCCGCGGCGCGCAGATCGTCGCTGGCGGCAAGCGCGATGACCGATAGCCGCTCGAAGATTTCCAATTCCAGGTTGAGCGCGCGGTCGCCGGCATTGGCGATCTTGGCTTCAATCTCGCCAAGTTCGGCGGTGGTGAAGCGAACCTGGCCCGCCAGCGTCTGGCGATGGATGAAGGTCGCGTTCAAGGGCGCGGTCATCAGCTTGTCACCGTGCTGCGCCGTCACCTCGACGAAATAGCCCAGCACATTGTTGTGACGGATTTTGAGGCCCTTGATGCCGGTGTCGTCGGCATAGCGGGCCTGCATCGCGGCGACCACGAGACGCGATGCATCGCGCAGATTGCGGCTCTCGTCGAGGGCGGGCTCATAGCCTTCGCGGACGAAGCCGCCATCGCGCTTGATCAGCGGCAATTGCTCGGCGAGCGCCCGTTCGAATTCGCGCGCCAGATCGCGCGAGGGACGGCGCAGCGCCTCCATCACGGCTGATATCTCGGCCGGCGGCGCATCCAGTTGCGCCAGTCGCGCCAGCGCCTGGTCCGCGGCGAGGATGCCGTCGCGCAGCCCAGCCAGATCGCGCGGGCCGCCGCGGCCCACCGACAATCGCGCCAGCGCGCGCGACATGTCAGGCGCCGCGCGCAGCGTGGTGCGGATACCCTCGCGCGCAAAGCTGTCGGCGACGAAAGTGGCGATGGCGTCCAGACGCCGCGCGATCGCAGCGCTGTCGGTGAGCGGCGCCGCGAGGCGCTGCGCCAGCAGCCGTGATCCCGCCGCGGTGACGGTGCAGTCGATTGCATCGAGCAGCGAGCCGCGCCGCTCGCCCGCCAGCGTACGCGTCAATTCAAGATTGGCCCGGGTCGCGGGGTCGATCGCCATCGTGGTGCCGGCGGCCTCGCGCGACGGCGGCGACAGCGGTGGGCGCTTTCCAACTTGCGTGCGGTCGATATAGGTCACGGCGGCGGCCGCCGCGGTCGCTTCCAGCCGCGACATCGCGGAAAGGCCGTCCATGGTGGCGACCGCGAAATAATCACACAGCCGTCGTTCCGCGGTAGCGCCGTCGAAGACGTCGCGGGTCAGCGGCGTCACCGCCGGCAGTTCGCGCAGCAGGGCGCCGAGATCAGCATCGCCATAGAGCGCGTCGGTGACGATGACTTCATTCGGATTGATCCGCGCCAAGGTGGCTGCGACCTCGGCGGTCGAGCATTCCGTGACCATGAATTCGGAGGTCGAGATATCGATCCAGGCAAGGCCAATGCGGTCGCCGCCGCTTGATCCCCGCGCCCGCGCGATCGCCAGCAGGTAATTATTGGTCTTGGCGTCGAGCAGGGTGTCTTCGGTCAGCGTGCCCGGTGTGACGAGCCGCACCACGCCGCGGCTCACCACGCTCTTGTTGCCGCGCGCGCGTGCGGCGGCGGGATTCTCGGTCTGCTCGCACACCGCGACGCGATGACCGGCATTGATCAAGCGATGCAGGTAATCCTCGGAGCGCTCCACCGGCACGCCGCACATCGGGATATCCATGCCCTGATGCTTGCCGCGTTTTGTCAGCACGATGCCGAGCGTCCTGGAAGCGATCTCGGCGTCCTCGAAGAACAGCTCATAGAAATCGCCCATCCGGTAGAACAGCAGCAGCCCGGGATGGCCGGCCTTGATCTCAAGGTATTGTTCCATCATCGGCGTGACGCGCGCGGGCGCGTCGGTCGCTGGTGTTGCCTCTGGGGGCGGGGGTGCGGAGATGTTTTGCTGGATCGTCATTGCGGGGCGGAAACTACAAAATTCCGGCGTCTGATCCTATTGCTTTGCCCCGAGAATCCACGTTTTCCCCCGTCGTCCCGGGGAAGCGAAGCGCGACCTCAGATGCGCAATTGCGCATCGGGGGACCCATACGCCGCGGCCTCTCGGCAGGACCCCGGTGGTGGACGCCTTTTTCTGACAATTTCCGCCGCGGAGTATGGGTCCCCGGCGTTCGCCGGGACGACGAGTGTCAATTGACCTCTCGCGGCGCCGCTCCTAAAACTCGCCATCAATTCAGTGGGGTCAACGGCCCAAACGCGGCGTTCAGGGAGAGATTCAATGCGTGATGTGTTCATTTGCGATGCCGTACGGACACCGATCGGCCGTTTTGGCGGTTCGCTCGCCAAGGTGCGCGCCGACGATCTGGCCGCCGCCCCGATCAAGGCGCTGATGGCCAAGCATCCCAATCTCGACTGGAAAGCGGTCGATGAGGTGTTTTTCGGCTGCGCCAATCAGGCCGGCGAGGACAACCGCAATGTGGCGCGCATGGCGCTGCTGCTCGCGGGTATGCCGGACTCGGTTCCCGGCCAGACCCTCAACCGTCTTTGTGCATCGGGCCTCGATGCGGTCGGTGCCGGCGGCCGCGCGATCCGCGCAGGCGAGATCGATCTCGCCATTGCCGGCGGCGTCGAATCGATGACCCGGGCGCCGTTCGTGATGGGCAAGGCGCCGGAAGCGTTTTCACGCTCTGCCGATATTTTCGACACCACCATCGGCTGGCGCTTCATCAATCCCTTGATGAAGGCGCAATACGGCGTCGACGCGATGCCGGAGACCGGCGAGAACGTTGCAGAGGAATTCCAGGTGTCGCGCGCCGATCAGGACGCGATGGCAATCCGCTCGCAGCAGCGTGCGGGCGCTGCGATCGCGGCCGGCTATTTCGCGGAAGAAATCACCCCCGTTTCGGTGCCCGGCGGCAAGGCCGGCCCGATCACCGTCGACAAGGACGAGCATCCGCGCCCTGAAACCACGCTCGAAGGTCTGACAAAACTGAAGCCGATCGTGCGCAATCCCGGCACGGTGACGGCGGGCAATGCGTCCGGCGTCAATGACGGCGCCGCCGCGATGATCCTCGCCTCCGAAGCTGCCGTGAAAAAGCACGGCTTGACGCCGCGGGCGCGCATCCTCGGGCTGGCGTCGGCTGCGGTGCCGCCGCGCATCATGGGCATCGGCCCGGTGCCGGCGACCCGCAAGCTGATGGAGCGGCTCGGCATCAAGATCAGCGATTTCGATCTGATCGAACTCAATGAAGCTTTCGCCTCGCAGGGCATCGCCGTGCTCAGGCAATTGGGCGTCAAGGACGATGCCGATTTCGTCAATCCGCATGGCGGCGCCATCGCGCTCGGCCATCCGCTCGGCATGAGCGGCGCGCGGCTGGCGATGACGGCGGTGCACGGCATGGAGAAGCGCGGCGGCAAGCTTGCCTTGGCAACTATGTGCGTCGGCGTTGGTCAGGGCGTCGCGATGGCGATCGAAAAGATCAATTGATGCAATGGGTTGGGAGGGTGCAAAAACACCCTTCCCCGAATTAGTTATGTCATATAATGATCTGGGCGGCAGGTTCACCGGCTAGGCCAGGGAGGAATTCGTCATGACATTATCCTATCCGCTGCAAAGCTTGACGTCGCATCCGCCGCAGCTGTCACCCGGCTACAAGAGCACGGTGAAGCGCTCGCCCACCAAGCCGCTGATCCCGATGCGGCATACGCTGTCGGAACTGACCGGACCGGTCTACGGCCACGAGACGGTGCGCGAAAACGACAACGACCTCACGCTCCAGGGCAAGGGCGAGCCGCTCGGCGAACGCATCATCGTGCACGGCCATGTGCTGGATGAAGACGGCCGCGGCGTGCCCAATACGCTGGTCGAGCTGTGGCAGGCCAATGCCTGCGGCCGCTATATCCATGTCGTCGATCAGCATCCGGCGCCGCTCGATCCGAATTTCACCGGTGCCGGCCGTACGCAGTCGGATAGCGAAGGCTATTACCGCTTCGTCACCATCAAGCCCGGCGCCTATCCCTGGGGCAACCATCACAACGCCTGGCGCCCGGCCCATATCCATTTCTCGGTATTCGGGCATTCCTTCGTCTCGCGGCTGGTGACGCAGATGTATTTCCCCGGCGATCCGCTATTCCCGTTCGATCCGATCTTCAATTCGGTGACCGACGAGAAGGCGCGTAACCGGATGGTGTCCGATTTCGACCTGGAAAACACCAAGCCGGATTGGGCGCTGTGCTACCGCTTCAACATTGTGCTGCGCGGGCGCAACGCCACGCCGATGGAGACCAAGTAAGTGTCCAAGGCCCAGAACAAGCCGGATGGCGTTACCCCGTCACAGACCGTCGGCCCGTATTTCGCCTATGGCCTGACATCGAACGGCAAGTATGACTGGAACGACGCCTTCTCCAACAATCTGGTGACGGCGGATACGTCGGGCGAGCGCGTCCGCGTCGAGGGCCGGGTGTTCGACGGTGACGGCAAGCCGATGGTGGATTGCATGCTGGAGATCTGGCAGGCCGATGCGCAAGGCCGCTTCTCCGATCCGCAGGACAAGCGGGCGCTGCCCAACTCATCCTTCAAGGGATTCGGCCGCTGCGGCACCGATGCCGACGGCGGCTATGCCTTCGACACCATCAAGCCGGGCACGGTGCCCGATCCCGATGGCAAGCCGCAGGCGCCGCATCTCGTGCTCGCGCTGTTCGCGCGCGGCATGCTGCTGCATCTCTACACGCGGATCTATTTCGACGGCGAGGCCGCCAATGCCGCCGATCCCGTGCTGGCGCTGGTACCGATCGACCGCCGCGCCACGCTGATCGCCCAGCGTGCGAATTGCAATCCCAGCGCAGTCTATCGGTTCGACGTCCATTTGCAGGGCGATGACGAGACCGTGTTCTTCGACGTCTAAGCGCGGCGCCGTCGCGGCCGCAAGGAGCGCGGAATGATCATCGGGCGCGAGCAGGATGTCACGGTTGCAGCGTCTGCCGTGATGGAGCGGACCTCCGATCCGCGGCTGCGCGAGATCATGCTGTCGCTGGTCAAGCATCTGCATGGGTTTGTCCGTGACGTCAGGCTGACCGAAGCCGAATTCCGCGAAGCCACTGCCATTCTGGCTGAACTCGGCAAGCAATCGACCGACACCCACAATGAAGTCGTGCTGATAGCCGGCTCGCTCGGCGTTTCCTCGCTGGTGTGCCTGCTCAACAATGGTGATCAGGGCAACACCGAGACGGCGCAATCGCTGCTCGGGCCGTTCTGGCGGCTGAACTCGCCGCGCGTTGCAAACGGCGGCTCGATCGTCCGGTCCGACACGCCGGGCGCGGCGCTGTTCGTCACCGCCCGCGTCGTCGACCATGCCGGTCATCCGATTGCGGACGCCGAGGTGGATATCTGGCATGCTTCGCCGGTCGGTTTGTACGAGAACCAGGATCCTGAACAGGCCGAGATGAATTTGCGCGGCAAGTTCACGTCAGACGCCGACGGGCGCTTCGCGTTTCGCTCGGTGATGATGGTCGGCTATCCCATTCCGACCGATGGCGTGGTCGGGCGGCTCTTGAAGGCGCAGGACCGGCATCCCTACCGGCCGGCGCATCTGCATGCGCTGATCTTCAAACCGGGATTCAAGGTGCTGATTTCCCAGGTCTATGATCCCGCCGATCCGCATATCGACAGCGACGTGCAGTTCGGCGTGACCAAGGCGCTGATCGGCGAATTCGTGCGGCATGACGAGGCGCATCCGACTGCAACCGATGTCGGCTCGCCCTGGTATTCGCTCGACTATGTCTACCGGATGGAAGCAGGTGAGGCCGTGCTGCCGCGGCCGCCGATCAAGTAACACCCAGCTCGTTCGACTTGCCCGCGATATCCATCGCCGCGCGCCATGCAAACACCATGGCCGGGCCGATCATGGTTCCCGGGCCGGGATAGGTTCCGCGGAAAATCGAGGCGGCGTCGGCGCCGGCGGCATAGAGGCCGGGGATCGGCTGCCCTGCGGATGTCAGTACGCGGCCGTTGGCGTCGGTACGCAGGCCCGCGCTGCTGGCGAGGTCGGAAGGCCAGACTGCGACTGCGAAATACGGACCGGGGCCGATCTTGCGCAGGCAGGGATTTGGCTTGTTCGTGGGATCACCGTTGAAACGGTTGAGGTCGCTGGTGCCGCGGCCGAAATCCTCGTCGACACCGGTCTCGGCAAAGCGATTGTACCGTTCGATGGTGCCGGCCAGCGCGCCGCTATCAACGCCGATGGCCTGCGCCAGTTTCGCGATGCTGTCGCCCTGGAACAGATAGCCCGACTTCAGGAAGCCCGTGAGGTCGCGGGTCCCGGGATGGATCAGGCCAAGGCCGTAATCCCCGACGAAACTCCGGTCGCAGATCAAATAGGACGGGATGCTGGGCACCGTTTGATGCGCCCGCAGCATGCCCTCGACGAAGTCATGATACGAATTGGCCTCGTTGACGAAGCGCACGCCTGATCTGTTGACCGCCATCAACCCGGGCTTGGCGCGATCGAGCATGATGTGGGGAAACACCGAGAGGTGGCCGTCGTCCTGCGGCATCACCGAACTCGGCATCCACAATGCCGGGCTCCTGATGTCCTGCGCGAGAGCGCCGTGCGCGCGTTCGCCGGCGAGAATGCCGTCGCCGGTGTTGCTATCCGGCGACATCGAATAGCGCTGGGTGTCGTCCGGAAACAGCCGGTTGCGCAACTCGCTGCTCCAGCCAATGCCGCCGGCCGCCAGCACGACGCCCCGTCGCGCGCGAATGCTGATGTCGCGATCGTTTGTCGTGAACACCGCGCCGATGATTCTGCCGTCGTCCTCGATCAGCTCGCTGAGCTGCGTCTGGTAACGGATGTCGATGGCCTGTTGCTTTAAACTGTAGAGCAGCCGCGCCACCAGCGCGTTGCCCATGATCAGGCGGGTGCCGCGCGGATGCTTGATCCGGTCCAGCGCCTGCCGCGTCAGCAGGCGCGTCGCGTTCGAAAAATTAGCCCAGGAGCGAAACGGGTGCAGCAAGGACGGAATATCCGTCTTGCCGACCATCATGCCGCCGAGCACCATGAATTCACGGCGCGGTGGCCGCACCCGCGCAAAGTCATCGCCGAGCTTTCGTCCGTCGAACGGCACGACGCCGAGCGCCCGGCCGCCAAGCGCGGCGCCGGGCTGGGCGTGATAGTCGGGATGAACCGGTGGCGGCACGAAAACCACGCTGGATTTCTGCTGGAAATAATCGAGCATCGCGGGCCCGGTCGCGAGAAAGGCGGCGAGCCGCGCATCGTTGGCGTCATCGCCCAATATCGCGGTGAGATAGGTTTTGGCTGATGCGACGCTGTCGGGCACGCCGGCCGCCCCGCTTTGCCGGCTGCCGGGTATCCAGACCGTTCCGGCCGAGGTCGCGGTGGTGCCGCCGACCATGCCGGACTTTTCGCAAAGAATGACCTGGAGGCCTTCGAGCGCACCGACCAGAGCTGCGGTCATGCCCGCGGCACCGGCGCCGATCACCAATAGATCGATCTCGGCATCCCACCGGCGATTATCTGTTTGGCGGCCGGTCACAACAACTCGACCGAACGGCTCATTTCAGCGTCCCGATCGACAGCGCGTGCGCCACGCAGCTGTTGATATGATCGGTCAGGATCAATTTCGCGCCCTCGACGTCGCGCTTCAGCGCGCAATCGAGCAGCGCCTGGTGCTGCGCGATGGTGGCGCTGCCGCGGTATTGCAGGGCGTAGCGGAAGTACTTGTCGAACACGACCGAGTGAGTCTGCATCAACTCCCGCGAGCCGCAGCTTGAGATCAGGGCCTGGTGGAATTCACCGTCATAGCGCTTGCGCAGTTCGGGATCGTCGCCCGCGGTGAGGATCGCGCGCTCGGTCGCCGCCAGCTTGTGATGCGCTGACACCACGCGGCCTTCCCACTCCATGTCACCGGCCCGGAACGATTCGGTCATCGCATGATGTTCGAGCAGGATTCGCAGCTGCGCCAGTTCGCGCAAATTCTGGATCGAGACGGGAGCTACCTCGAAGCCGCGCTGACCTTCGGCAACGACAAAGCCTTCCGAGGCCAGCCGGTTGAGGATCTCGCGCAGCGTCGAAACGCTGAGGCCGTAATCTTCCTTCATCGAGTCGAGCTTGAGCCGTCCCGACGGGTTGAGCACGCCGAAGATGATGTCGGAGCGAATGCGGTGATAGCCGCTGTCGCCGGCCGACATCGGGGTCTGCTGCTGCTCCATGATCGTCAATGTCTATCCCGCTTTTTGGGCCTGCAAAGGCTGACGCGACTCGCCGGCGAGCATAGCCGCGAATGGCGGCCCCTTGCCGCAAACTACGATCACATGGTGAATTACATAACATCATATATTTCCATGACTATCATTTGACAATCATTTCGTTATATGGTTTCCACCGAAAAGGACCGGCCAGACACCAAAAATCGCAGCAACAAGCCGCGGCTGGGCACCGGATCGCTAGGGGAGGATGAGATGAAGCTGTTTGCAGTTCTGTCCGCAGCCGTGTTCGGCGGGGCGCTTTTGGTCGGCACCGCATCCGCGCAGGAGGTCCAGGAGCGGACCATCCGCTGGGGGCACCTCAACAACACCGATCATCCCGTCAGCTTCGGCGTGCAAAAATTCGCGGAAATCCTGCTCGCCAAGAGCGGCGGCAAGTTGAAAGTCCGCGAGTTCGCCTCATCCCAGCTCGGCAACGAGCTGCAGCAGCAATCGGCGCTGCGCGGCGGTACGCAGGAGATGCTGTCGGCGTCCACGACCTCGCTCGCGACCGTCATCCCCGAATTTGGCCTGCTCGACTTCCCGTTCATCGTCAACACCACCGACCAGGCCGATGCGCTGGTCCAGGGCGCATTCGGCAAGGCGATGATCGACGCGCTGCCGCAGCGCGGACTGGTCGGGCTCGGTTATTGGGGGCTCGGCTTCCGCAACGTCACCAACAGCAAGCATCCGATCGCCAAGCTGGAAGATTTCGCCGGCCTCAAGCTGCGCGTGATCCCCAACCCGGTCTATCTGGAGTCCTTCAGCGCCTTCAAGGCCAACCCGATCCCGATGGCGTTCGGTGAGCTCTACTCGGCGCTGGAAACGCGCACGGTCGATGGCCAGGAAAATCCCTACACCGTGATCCTGTCCAACAAGTTCTTTGAGGTCCAGAAATACGTCTCCGCCACTGGCCACACCTTCACCGAGAACATCATCATCGTCAGCAAGATTTTCTGGGACAAGCTGTCGCCGGCCGAACAGAAGATGATGCAGGAAGCCTACAACGAAAGCCGCGCCTACCAGAAGGAACAGACGCGGCTGCAGACCGAAAAGGCGCTCTCCGAATTGCAGGCCAAGGGCATGACGTACAACGCGGTGGCGCCGGAAGAGCTGGAGCGCATGCGCAAAGCCGTCCAGCCGGTGGTCGACAAGATTTCTGCGGCCCTCAAGCCTGATACGGTCAAGCTGTTCAATGCGGAGCTTGATCGCGTCCGCAAAGAGGTCAAGTGACGCGCCGCTGATATCGGCGAAGCAGGGCCGGTATCCAGCGGCCCTGCACGAACTCCAGCTCCAGACGGCGCCGATGGGACGGATACTCGACCTCTATTGCGCGTTGCTCAAGGGCGTGATCGCGCTGTGCCTCGCGGTCATGGTGGTGCTGGTGTTCGGCAATGTCGTGCTGCGCTACGGCTTCAATTCCGGCATCACGATTTCGGAGGAACTGTCGCGCTGGATGCTGGTCTGGCTGACGTTTCTGGGCGCCATCGTCGCCGTGCGCGAGCATTCGCATCTGGGCGTCGATACGCTGGTGCGGATGCTGGGCCCCCTGGGAAAACGCATCTGCTTCGTCATCAGCTACTGCCTGATGCTGTATGCCGACTGGCTGCTGCTGGCGGGTAGCTGGCGCCAGACCATCATCAACATCGACGATCGCGCGCCGGCGACCGGTCTGTCGCTCGGCATCTTCTATTTCGTCGGCGTGATCTTCGGCGTCTCGGTCGGGATCATGCTGCTCTATGATTTGTTCCGCGTCGTCTCCGGCCAGGCCAGCGAATCCGAGTTGGTCGCCGTCAAGGAGGAGGACATCTGATGGCATCGCGGGGGCGCCGCACATGACCATCGCGGTCTTCACCTTCTCGTTGCTCGGCGCCATGGCGCTCGGCATGCCGATCGCCTTTGCGCTACTCATCTGCGGGGTCGCGCTGATGAGCACGATCAATATGTTCGATTCCCAGATCGTGGCGCAGAACATCATCAATGGCGCCGACAGTTTCCCGCTGATGGCCATTCCCTTCTTCATGCTCGCCGGCGAGATCATGAACAAGGGAGGGCTGGCCAGGCGCATCGTCAATGTCGCCCTCGTTGCGGTCGGACACTTCCGCGGCGGCCTTGGCTATGTGACGATCCTCGCGGCCTGTATCCTCTCATCGCTATCGGGATCGGCCGCGGCCGATGCCGCCGCGCTCGCAGCCGTGCTGGTGCCGATGATGGTGGCGGCCGGACACAAGAAGATCTACGCGGCAGGACTTGTGGCTGCGAGCGGCGTGATCGGTCCCGTCATTCCTCCCAGCATCGGCTTCGTCATCTTCGGCGTCGCCGCCGGCGTGTCGATCTCCAAACTGTTTCTCGCCGGTATCTTTCCCGGGCTGATGATTGGTGCCGGCTTGTGCGTCGCCTGGTGGTGGGTGGTCCACAAGGAAAACCTGACGCCGCCGCCGCGGGCATCGTTCAAGGAAGTTGCCCACGCCGTGATCGACGGCTTCTGGGCGCTGATGTTGCCGGCGATCATCATCGTCGGCTTGCGTTTCGGCATCTTTACGCCGACCGAGGCCGGCGTTGTTGTCGCGGTTTATTCGCTGTTCGTGACCACCTGCATTTATCGCGAACTGAAATTCTCGCAGCTGTACGGCGTCTTCGTCTCCGCCGCCCTGACCACCAGTATCGTGATGTTCCTGGTGGCGGCGGCGCTGGTCTCTTCCTGGCTGATCACGGTATCGGAGATTTCAGCCCAGGTGGTCGACCTCCTGAAGCCCTTCATGGCCAACAAGACGCTTTTGATGTTCGCGATCATGGTTATCGTGGTCATCGTCGGCACGGCGCTCGATATGACGCCGACGATCCTGATCCTGACGCCGATCCTGATGCCGATCATCAAGGCGGCCGGCATCGACCCGGTCTATTTCGGCGTGATGTTCATCATCAACAATTCCATCGGCCTCATTACGCCGCCGGTCGGTATCGTGCTGAACGTCGTTTGCGGCGTCTCCAGGATCAGCATGGAAGATATCATCAAGGGCGTCTGGCCGTTTATGATCGCCCAGCTTATCGTGCTGTTTCTGTTGGTGCTGTTCCCGGCATTGGTGACGGTCCCGGCCAAGTGGCTTGCCGGCTAGAAGCGGCATATCAAGCGAAAAGAGGGAGCCTCGATGGCCATCAAGATCATGATCCTGAACGGACCCAATCTGAATTTCCTCGGAATTCGGGAGCCTCACATCTACGGCCCGACCACGCTCAAGGAGATCCAGGCAAGCTGTGAGGAAGTAGCAAAGTATCTCGGGGTCACGGTCTCGTTTCACCAGTCCAATCTCGAAGGCGAACTGGTCAACTGGATCCAGTCGGCGCACGGCAATTATGATGCGATCATCATGAACCCGGCGGCCTATTCGTTCACCTCGATCGCGCTGATCGATGCGCTCAAGATATTCGAAGGCCCGAAGATCGAGGTCCACATCTCCAATATTCATGCGCGGGACGAATTGCACCGGCATTCGATCACGTCGAGCGCGTCCACCGCCGTGATCTGTGGTCTCGGTCCTTACGGATACATCGCGGCGATGCTGGCTGCCGTTCAAAAGCTGGGCAAGCTGCCGGATGCCGTTCCCGCCTCGTTGCATGGCCTCAAGGGGAGATAGCGCATGCGCGGCGCAGGCTTTCTGGCGATCTGGAGCGACGTCGAGCCCGATCATCTCACCGATTACCGGCACTGGTTGACGCGCGAGCACACCACCGAGCGTGTGACGACCAAGGGATTTTTGGGCGTTCGCGTGTTCCGCGCCGCGCGAACTGACATCGCCAGGTTCTTCATTCTCTACGAACTTGAAGCCCCCGAGGTGCTCGACGGCCCGGCTTATCTGGCGCGGCTCAACGCCCCGACGCCGTGGTCGCAACGCACCATGCCCCGGCTCGGCAATTTCATTCGCGGCGGCGGCGTCATGACCGCCCGCGCGGGTCGCGGCGAGGGATCGACCATCGCCGCACTGCGCATCGAACGTCTGCCGGAGAATCCCCGGCAACTCGCCGACGCGCTCGTCGCGCTCGACGGCATTGCCGCGGTGCAGATCGGCACGACCGATCTGGCCCGCACCTCGGTGCCGACGGTCGAGAAGGGCATGCGGAAGGATGAGGGCATCTTTGCCGGCCTCCTGATCATCGAGGCGCTTGACGAGACGGCGCTTGGTGGCGCATTGCGTCGAGCAATTGAAATGGCGCCGGACTTGTTCAGCGGCGGTGAGCCGGAGGTCTATCAGGGCATGTTCGCACTCGACGCCCGTATCGCAGACTTTGAATAATGCCGTCGTTCTCGCTCGCCGCGCTGACCGTCCTCGACCTGGCGCCTCCCGCGCTGATCGAAATTGCCGCTAGCTGCGGCTATGACGCCGTCGGGATTCGCCTGCTGCCCGCGATGCCCGGCGGCATCGCCTATCCGCTGGATGACAAAGCGAGCCTGAACGAAACGCTGGCCCGGCTGGATGCGACCGGCATCAAGGTAGCCGACCTCGAAGTGGTCGCGCTCAGGCCCGAAACCGGGATTGCCGGCTTCTCCGCCTTCTTCGAGACCGGTGCGCGGCTCGGCGCCAAGCACATCCTGGTCGCGGGTTACGATCCTGATCTCGCCCGGTTCAGGGATAGCTTTGCGAGGTTTTGCGAGGCCGCCGCCCCATATGGGCTGACGGCCGATCTCGAATTCATGCCCTGGACCTATGTCCCGGATCTGGCGACGGCCAACAGCATCGTCGCGCCGATGGGGCAGGCCAATGCCGGCATCCTGGTCGATGCGCTGCATTTCGACCGGTCGAGGAGTTCAACCGCCGAACTTGCGCGCGTGCCCGTCCACCGGCTGCATTACTGGCAGTTATGCGACGGCCCGGCCGAGCGGCCCACCACGAACGACGAACTGATCCATGCCGCCCGCCATGAGCGGATGTTTCCCGGGGAGGGCGGCATCGACCTCGTCTCGCTGGCGCGCGCCATGCCGGCGGATATCACCATCAGCCTCGAAGTCCCGACCGCCGAGCTTGCCAAGACCATGGGAGCAAAGGATCGCGCCCAGCGCGCGCTGGATGCTGCCAAGGCCGTGATCGCAGCGGCCAAACTCTGAGAACGACCCTGAGAAGGCGTTGATAAGGTCATTTGCGCCGATCGAACATGGGAGTATCTCTCAGGTTC
The DNA here is from genome assembly GCF_018130125.1 of Bradyrhizobium sp. AUGA SZCCT0177. Classification (NCBI taxonomy): domain Bacteria; kingdom Pseudomonadati; phylum Pseudomonadota; class Alphaproteobacteria; order Hyphomicrobiales; family Nitrobacteraceae; genus Bradyrhizobium; species Bradyrhizobium sp. AUGA SZCCT0177. The sequence goes on from NZ_JAFCMA010000028.1 coordinate 105,457, forward strand.
ACCTTCGAAAGTTGCTGCACATGATGACGCTGCGCCAGGTCGAGGTTATCAGGGCCGTGATGATCACCGGCACGATCGGCGGGGCGGCAAAACTGCTCAACGTGTCGGCACCGGGCATCAGCCGGCTGGTGAAATATACCGAGCGCTCGCTCGGCATCCGATTCTTCCAGCGCCAGAACGGGCGCTACTTCCCGACCTCCGAAGCGCATAATATTTTCGAGCAGATCAACGGCGTCTACAAGAAGGTCGACGACCTCACCGAAATCATCTCAAAGATCGGGCGCGGCACGCTGTCGGAACTGCGCATCGGCTCGGTGCCGAGTATTTCCCAGATCATGGTGCCGCGCGCGATCGAGCGCATCCGTCGGCGCTACCCCGATCTGCACATCGACATCAACATCCTCAAGATCGAGGAGGCGATCGACTATCTGTTGCTCGGCAAGGGCGATTGCGTCGCCATGAGCTATCGGCTCGACCACCCCGGCCTCGATTTCATGCCGCTGGCGTCAGGTGAATTGTTCTGCATCGTGCCGCAGGGACACGAACTGGCGGGTCGAAAACAGGTCACCGCCGCGGAGATCATCCGCTATCCCCTGATCGGCATCGACCCCAACGACCCCTACGGGCGCATCATGGCCGAGATCTTCGCGCGCAATAAATTGTCCTACGACATCACGATCCGGGCGCGGTTCGGCACCACCGTCTGCGCGCTGGTCAAGGCGGGGCTTGGAATTGCCGTCATCGATCAGTTTACCGTCGCGCATGGCGGTTATCCCGGCGTGGAAATGCTTCGGATCGTGGAGCCCACGAGGTTCGACACGTATATCGCGGTGAAAAGAGGCGCCTCGCTTTCGCTGCATGTCGAGCATTTCATCGAATGCCTGCGGTCGGAAATGCGGGCGCTGGAGCCCAGCCGGAAAAGTCCGGCGACGGCGGCATCGCGCGGCCGCAAAAAATAACATCAAGTTATGTTTGTGGAATAAAAGGGTAATTGTGTTATCTGGCGAAGGCGGTATCGTTTGCGCGGTTTGGTGCTCTAAGCCGCGCGATCCCATGTTGATACTGCGAGACCATAGCGACGTGTCCAAACGCCCAGCTTCGATCGGTCAAAAGTTTCTCACCGGCCTGATCGGAGCCCCGATTGCGCATTCGGCGTCGCCGGCGATGCACGAGGAGGCGGCCGCTGCCCTGGGTATCCGGTGTCATTATCAACTGATCGAGGTCGCGGGCCAGGGCTCGGCTGAATTGCGCACGTTGCTCGACAGCATCAAACGCATTGGTTTTGCCGGGGTCAACGTGACGTTTCCCTACAAGGAAGCCGTGATTCCGCTGCTCGATGATTTGTCGCCGGCCGCGCGCGCGATCGGCGCGGTCAATACGGTTGTCGTCAGTGGCAGCCGGCTGGTCGGATACAATACCGACGCCACGGGGTTCGAGCGTGCGGTCGCCAATCTTGTGAAGGCATCGGGTCATGGCCCCGTTGCCCTGATCGGCGCCGGCGGCGTCGGCAAGGCGATTGCGCATGCGCTCGCGGCGCTCGGTGTCGCCGAACTCAACATCTTCGATACCGACCGCGCCAAGGCCGAACAGATTGCGGCGCAGTTGCGCGGCCGCCAACCGGTGCGGATTGCGCAAACCGTGGAAGACGCGCTGCGCGGTGCCGTCGGCGTGGTCAACGGAACGCCGATCGGCATGCTGCCGGATCGCGGCACGCCGGTGCCGGAAGCGCTGTTGCGCCGCGACATCTGGGTGGCCGACGCGGTCTATTCGCCGCTCTGGACGCCGCTGCTGACCGCGGCCAAAGCCAAGGGCGCTGAAATCATGACCGGGCGCGATCTCGCGATCCACCAGGCCGCGGACGCCTTCGAGTTATTTACGGGAATGAAGCCGTCCATCGTCGAAATGGGAAATGCATTCGACGGCGTGATGGCAAGGCGCTACTCTGCGACATCGGACGCGTAGCCGGTCACAAGGCTCGCGTCGACAAGATCAAAAGATCAAGACAATAGGGGATGGAAATGAAATCAGGAATTTTGGCAGGTATCCTGCTCGCGACCATGACGGCTGCGGCGGCGTTGGCGCAGTCCGGTGCTCCCATCAAGCTCGCCAATGTGGCCGAACTGTCCGGCGGCGGCGCCACGGTCGGCACCAACTGGAAGAACGGCATCGATCTTGCGATCGAGGAAGTCAACGCCAAGGGCGGCGTGCTCGGCCGCAAGCTGGAAGTCACCCACGCCGATTCGCAATCCAACCCCGGCGTGGCGCGCGCCCAGGTCCAGAAGGCGCTCGACGGCGAGCCCTACGTCCTGCTCGGCCCCGGCTATTCCGGATCGGTCAAGGTCACGGCGCCGCTCGCGGCCGAAGCCGGCATCGCCCAGATCATGGGCGGCGAAGCCGCCGAACTGACGCAGGGCGGCAACAAATTCCTGTTCCGCACCTCGTTCGGCCAGCAGTCCTCGATGCCGAAGGTCGCCAAATACATCAACGACGAGGTGAAGGCGAAATCGGTTGCGATCGTTTGGGTGAATAATGATTTCGGCCGCGGCGGACGTGACGTCATCACCAAGGAATTCGCCAAGCTCGGCGTCAAGGTCGCCGCCGATCTTTCCACCGAAGCAGGTCAGGCCGATTTCGCCGCCGACGTCAGCAAGATCAAGGCCGCCGCGCCCGACGCGGTCTTCATCTATCTGAACGAAGAGGAAAGCGCCCGCATCCTGAAAGAGCTGAAGCGTCAGGGCGTCACCGTGCCCCTGATCGGCGAAACCACGCTGGTCGGCCAGAAGGTGGTCGAACTGGCGGGCGATGCGGCGAACGGTGCCCGCGGCCATGTCGGCCTCACCACCGATGCCCCGGTCGACCTGATCAAGGCGTTCAAGGAAAAGTTCGTCAAGAAGTACAATTACGTCCCTGACCATAATGGCCTCAAGGGCTATCTGGCGATCTACATGATCAAGGCCACCACCGAGAAGATGGGCAAGGTCGATTCCAAGGCGTTCGCCGATAACCTCCATGGCCTCACCATCAAGGCGGCCAGCGAGCCCGGCATCCTGATGGATGCGACCTTCGACAAGAACGGCGACATCGATCGCCAGGGTTTCCTGGTCGAGATCGTCGATGGCAAGCAGGTCATCAAGCAGGTGCTGCCGAAGCTCAACTAAGGTACGGGCCTCATCCTGAGGCGCTTGCCACCGGGTCCGCGGGAAGCGCGGCCCGATGATAAACTCCGCAAGCGTCTCGAAGGGTGGATAGCAAGGTGGTATCGCGGCCATCCTTAGAGGCGCGCGCAGGAGCGCGCTCCTCAGGATGAGCAAAGGTCAGGGTAAAGGCATGTCCAATCTGCTAGATCTTCTGATAGCGGGACTGGCGACGGGCGCGATCTATGCCATCGTCGCGGTCGGCTTCACGCTGCTGTGGCAGACGTCACAGACCATCAACTTCGCGCAGGGCGAATTCGTCATGCTGCCGGCGTTCCTGATGCTGGCGGCGATGCACGTCGGCGCGCCGTTCTGGCTCGCGATCGTCATCGGCATGCTGCTGTCGATGCTGCTGCTCGGCCTCGGCTTCAAGATGCTGCTGGTCGACCCGATGCTACGCCACGGCGTGTTGCCGCTGGCAATCGCGACCATGGCGCTGGCGATCGGCATCAAGGAAGCCGTGAAACAGTTCTTCAGCGCCGAAGCCTCGCCGTTTCCCTCCATCGTGCCGGCTGGTGATATCTCGATCCTCGGCCGCCAGGTCGCGTTGCAAAGCGTCGGTGTGCTCGCGCTCGCCATCGCCGCGGTGGTCGGATTGACCATGCTGTTGAACCGCACGTCCATTGGCCATCAGATGCAGGCCACCGCACAAAACCCGACCGTCGCCCGCATCATCGGCATTCCCGTCGAGCGGATGATCCTGCTGACGTTCCTGATCAACGCTTTTCTGGTAGCGCTGGCCTCGCTGCTGATCACACCGATCTATCTCGCCAAATTTTCCAGCGGCGAAGTGCTGGGGCAGGCGGCGTTCATCGCAGCAATCGTCGGCGGGTTCAACCAGGTGCGCGGCGCGATCGCCGGCGGCTTGCTGATCGGCGTCGTCGACAATCTCGCGGCGGCCTATGTTTCGACCCAGTATCGCGCGGCCGTGCCGATGGTGCTCTTGATCCTGATCATCCTGCTTCGTCCGCAGGGACTGCTGGGCCGCGCCGAGGAGCGTACGGTATGAGCCTGCTCAATCGATATTGGCGTGTCGCGCTCGGTCTGGTCGTGATCGCGGCCCTGATCATCGCGCCGATGTACCTCAATCGCTACGGCCTGTTCATCCTGAGCCAATGGGCTGTCATGACCATCGCCGCGATGGGGCTCAATCTGACGCTGGGCTATGCCGGCCAGGTCTCGCTGGCGCAGGGCGCCTTCGTCGGCATCGGCGCCTATTCCGCGGCGATCATGACCGCGAACGGAATGCCGCTGATCGCGGGGCTCGGCGTTGCCATCGTCCTCTGTTTCGCGATCGGCTGGATCCTCGGCTATCCGGCGCTGCGGGTGCAGCATCATTATCTTGCCTTCGTGACGCTGGCGTTTTCCACGCTCGCCTTCCTGGTGTTCCGCAACGAGAGCTGGCTCACCAACGGCATCTACGGCATCAGCAACATTCCGCGCCCGACGATTCTGGGATATCCGACCAACCGGCCGTTGCCATTCTATTATGTCTGCCTTGGCTCGCTCGCCCTGGTGTCGTTCGCGACCTGGTGGCTGATCCGTTCACCCTGGGGACGCGCCTTCGTGGCCTTGCGCGAAAACCCGGTGCGGGCGCTCTCGCTCGGCATCGATACAAGGCGCTACACCTTGATGGCGTTTGCGATCGGCTCGGCGCTCGGCGGCGTCGCCGGCACGCTGTACGCGCCGCTGACGCAGTACATTGATCCCGTTCCTTTCAATCTGTCGCTTTCGCTCGATCTCTTGATGATGGTGATCGTCGGCGGTTCGGGCTTCTTCTTCGGCCCGTTCCTGGGCGCGATGATCGCGGTGCTGCTGCCGGAATGGCTGCGCTTCACCCAGGGTTATTATCTGATGCTCTACGCGGTCGCCGTGATCCTGCTGCTGATCTATTCGCCGACCGGCATTCTCGGCATTCTCGATCGCTATCTGACCGAGCGCCGCACCAAGGCCGCCTCCGCACTGCGCGCGGTTGCGAAATCAGGACTGGAGCCGGCGCCATGACCGCGGTTCTCGAGATCAGCAACATCAAGAAGAACTTCGGAGGCATCAATGCGGTCGATGGCGTCAGCTTCGACGTGCAGGAAGGCGAAATCCTCGGCCTGATCGGTCCGAACGGTTGTGGCAAGTCGACCTTGTTCAATTGCATTCTCGGCCAGTTGCAGCCGAGCGCCGGCGAGGTGAAGGTCGATGGCAAGGTCGTCACCGGGTTTCGGCCGTCGGATTTGAACCGGCTCGGCGTCAGCCGCACGTTCCAATTGCTTCAGGTGTTTCCAAAACTGTCGGTGCGGGAAAATCTCATCCTCGCCGGCCAGGAGCATCAGGGCAACATGCTGTCGCGGCTGCTGGGTCCATCGGATGCAGGCCTCAGCCAGGCGGCCGATCAGATGATCGAGTTTTTCAAGCTCGGCCATCTCGCCGGTGAACTGGCCGGCGGATTATCCTACGGCCAGCAGAAACTGCTCGATGCCGCCATGGCCTTCATGGGTGGCCCCCGCCTGGTGCTGCTCGACGAGCCGGCCGGCGGCGTCAATCTGACGATGCTCGGCGATTTGAAAGCGCGGCTGGCCGAGATCAACCGCGAGAAGCGCGCCACCTTCGTCGTGATCGAGCACAACATGGAATTCGTGATGTCGCTGTGCTCGCGCGTGGTGGTGATGGCGGAAGGCAAGGTGCTGGCGATCGGTACGCCCGCGGAGATCCGTGCCAACAGCGCGGTCATCGACGCGTATCTCGGTCACTGAACCGGTAGGGAACAGACCGATGAGCGAACCCATCCTCGACGTTAAAGGCCTGGTCGGCGGCTACGGCAAGATGACCATCCTCAACGGCACCAGTTTTTCGGTGCCGGCGGGCACCATCACCACGGTGATCGGGCCGAACGGCGCCGGAAAATCCACCGTGTTCAAGGCGATCTTCGGCCTGCTGAAACTGCGCGAAGGCAAGATCGTGTTCAAGGGCCGCGACGTCACCGGCCTCAGCCAGCGCGAACTGCTGACATCAGGCATCTGCTACGTGCCGCAGGGCCGCAACATCTTCCCGGAATTGTCGGTGCGCCACAATATCGAGCTCGGCGCGGTGGTCGCGGGGCGCGATATTCCGGACTTGCCGGCGCGCATTGAAGCGGCGCTCGATCAATTCCCCGTGCTGCGCCGGAAGGCGACGCAACAGGCGTCGACGCTGTCGGGCGGCGAACAGAAGCAGCTCGAAATCGCGCGCGGGCTATTGCTCAATCCGCAGCTGATGCTGGTCGACGAGCCGTCGATCGGGCTCTCGCCGCTGTTGATCCGGCAGACTTTCGGCATTTTGCAGGAATTGCGCGATCGCGGCGTTTCCATCCTGCTGATCGAACAGAACGCGCGCTCGGCGCTCGAGATCTCCGATTACGGCATCGTGCTCGAGCTTGGCCAGACCCGTCTCGTCGACAGGGCCGACAAGGTGCTCAGCAATCCTCGCGTCGGCCAGCTCTTTCTCGGCGGCGCGATCGATCAGCCATCCGCATAAAGCGATAACGACACAAATTCACGGGGAGCGAAAACGATGTCGATCACACCGGGCAAGCGCGTTTGGGCGGTCCTGTTGCTGGCGGCCTGCGGCCAGATAACGCCGGCCTTGGCGCAGCAACTTCCATGCGACGATGGCATCAAGACGGCCTTCAAGCCCGACGCCGACACCACGGTCGTGGCGGTTCGCCAAGTGAAGAAGGGCGAGGAACTAAAGGCGCCCGATGCGCCGCAGCCGGTGACGGCGGCGGCGGATCTCTGCCTGGTGAAACTGCTGGTGGGCCCCGGCGCCACCGCGGAAAAGGACAAGACCGCGCGCTCGTACTCCGAGGGCATCGGCATCGAGGTCTGGCTACCGGCGCCTGCCAACTGGAACGAGCGCATCCGCAATTATGGCGGCGGCGGATGGGTCGGCGGCGGACATCGCTATGCCGATCAGATCGGCAGCAAGGTTCCGGCCATCGTCAACGCCAATATCGGCTATGCGTCGGGCACCACCGATGCCGGGCAGCCCTGGTACCAGGACGGCTCGTTCACATTCCTCTCCGACGGCAAGCTCAATACCGAGTCGCTGCGCGACTTCTCGGTGCGCGCGATGGTGGAGCAGGCCAACAAGACCAAGGCGCTGGCCAGCCTCTATTACGGCAAGGCGCCCAAATACACTTATTACGACGGCCATTCCCAGGGCGGCCGGCAGGGCATGAAGGTCTTCCAGGAATACCCTGAACTCTACGATGGCTATTTGATCGCCCAGCCCGCGCCGAATATCGCAAAGTTCGGAACGTCCGGGTTGTATCCGCAGATCGTGATGAAGACCGAGCTGGGCTTCACCGCCGTGAACAAGGACGCGGCGAAGGCCTTTGCCGCCAAGGTCGCCGCCGCCAACCAGCGCGCCGTCGCCGCCTGCGACACCGCCGGGCTCGGCTTCCTGCTCGATCCCTTTGCCTGCAACTACAACCCCGCACGCGACGCCGCGGCGCTGTGTGCCGGTGCGACCGGCGACGGCCTGACCGGCAGCAATCCGGATGCCGCGACCTGCATGAGCGCAAAGGAGGCGATGGCGCTGAACCGGATCTGGTACGGCGCCACGCCGGATGGCAGTTTTGACGCCGCGCAGACATCAGACAGCCGCAGCGGCAAGTCGCTCGGCCCCAAGCAGGTCTGGTGGGCGTTCACCCGCGGGACCGGCATCGGCGGTCAGATCACCAGCGCCGGCGCTGACAGCGTGGCCCAGGCGATGCAGGATGTCAGCTATGCCGCCGACGCCAGCGCGACCTCGGCGATACCGATCACCAACGCTTCGACAGCCGTGCGCAACAAATGGCTCGAACTCGATTATGCCGGATTGGCCGATGCCGTCGGCAAGAACGTCGCGCTGCAGCCGACGCTGTTCAGCAACCTCATCACCGATAAGGCTGACCTGGCAAAACTGCGCGACCTCGGCCGCAAGGTGGTGATCTGGACCGGCCTCGTCGACGATGCGATCCCGCCCGCCGGCAACATCAACTACCATGAGCGCGTGCTGGCCGCGATGGGCGGGCACGCCGAGGTGGCGAAGTTCATGCGGATGTATCTGGTGCCGGGCGCCGCGCACTCCTCGCAGGGCCGGGCCTACACGGTCGGCGGCAAGAACGACACCGTGCCAATGCCGAAACTGCCCGGCAATGCCAACCAGACGCCGACGCGCGAGCAGGACCAGTTCTTCACCGCGCTGGTCGATTGGGTCGAGAAGGGCGAAGCGCCCGGCGACATCCTGCTGACCTCGCGCGACAAGAGCATCAGCTATCCGATCTGCGTCTATCCGCTGAAAACGACCTGGAACGGCAGCGGGCCGGTAACGCAGGCTACCAGCTTCAGCTGCCGGTAGCTTATCGACTGGCCGCTGGCTTACGGTCTTGCGTCAAGGCTAGACGGGAAAGGGCGTTGCTAAGATTATTCGCGAATGATCGAAGGCGCTACGCAACGAGAGCAGCCTAGAAGGCGACGATCGGCCGGAATGATGAGTGGCACCCAGACAGCGGCCTTCGATAGACCTTAATAATTTGAAATTGCTATACAATCAAGATACAAGCTCGGGATGTTTTATTGTAGAATGCACGAGCTAAGATGACGCCAAATCAGGCTATTGCTTCATATCGAGCAGAATTTATTGCCAAACCTATGAAGCGTTCTCCGGATAATGTGGACGAGGTCCGTCAGATGACGCAAGCCGACGGAATGAACGAGCTTCCGTCGAGCCCTGCTGTGGCCACTACCTTCGTTCGCCATAGCTCACTCCCCAATACAAGAATTAATGCAACCGAAGCGAGACATCTCTGGGTTATTCGCTCGGAAGATTTTCCTGTTGCCTTGGAGGAGTGCGAATGGGGAAAAGCGCTGCAGAGTGGTAAGATTAAGCACTCCAATCTTACGGGAGGCAATCCTGCTCATTCTGGTGGAGAGATTTGGTTTCTTGACGGATTGCGGTGAACGCATCGTCTGGTCGGTATGGTGCTAGTAACAATCACGAGTTTGACCGGATTGTCGAAGCCTTGCGCTGTGCAGGCTATTTCGTTGCGTCCATGGGGTTTGATTTAGAGAATCCCACGGTTCCTAATGCTGTATTCGTTGGTGAACCACTTTGGCAGGCGCCGATCGAATGACAAACACTTCGATACTGAACGCTGTATTTGGAGAGGAAAGCTCGGGCGAAACACCCGGTCAGAGAGCCGCGACCTCAAAGAAGCTATTCGTTCGAAGCCAGCACCAACTTTCTGAATATAGGGAAGGGGCGACTGGAAGAGTGGTGAACGCTCAAGAGGCGCTTCGGTTAGTGGGCTGGGAAACATTAGAGGTTCTCGGTGACCGTCCGTCTGTTCCGTTGATAATCAGAGCAGGTGAGCCATATAACTCTATCTATGAACAGCTAAGGCATCTTGGCCTTGAACTGAGCGAGATTGCCCGAAAGATTGGCTGGTCGAAAGAAACAACGCGAAGGTTTGAAGAAAAGAAGCAGATTCCATTTCGAGAGATCGAACGCTTCGTGCGCACAATAGGGTTGGATAGCGAAAAACTTGGAGTAGAAGCTGGTGCGGCAGCGAACAGTGAAACTGGGGTTCGACTTCGTACCTATCGCAACAAGGATCCTAAGGTTTTTACGGTCAGCACCGTACTGGCATTAGCGGAAGCTTCTTGGACGATACAAAAACAATTTGAATTGGCGAATCTATTAGGACGGCAGAACGGGAGTGTTGTGCGTTCGCTTGGCTTTGAGCCGTCGAGCGAGTATGGCGGCCAACTGACTAGGACGTTTATGGAAGGTTACCGCCTTGCGAGACGGGCGCGTGAGCTACTTGGCATTCCTCCAGATCATCCAATTGCTTCCATGAAGGAATTGATTGAAGCTAAGCTCCGTATTCCGGTTATTCAGTTGGAAATTCATTCCGAATTGGCTGGCGCGACTATTGCTGTCGGCTCGCACCGCGGTGTCGCTATTAATCTAAAGGGACAGAACTCTAGTCCACTAGCTCGAAGAATGACGATGGCCCATGAACTAGGCCACCTTCTTTGGGATCCAGATCAACGTCTGAAACGGCTCGTAGTGGATAGGTACGATTCCCTTGTTGACGGCCCAGCTGCGTCGAGGCTGGCGCTCGATGCTGTTGAGCGTCGAGCCAATGCGTTCGCGATCGAATTCTTAGCGCCCGCTAGCGCTATCCTTAAGCTGTTTGAGTCATCCGGAGGCGGTGTCGACGGTTTCAAAGCAGTGATCGCGACCTTTGGTGTGAGTAGGACGGCTGTTGCAAACCATCTAATGAATGCAAGCCACAACCGGATCGATATGCTCGGACAAAAGTTAGAACAATTTTCAGATGATGAGTGGGAGGCAGTCGAGTCCCTTGCTGTCCCAGTTTTTGACCCTCAACGCGTGCCGATCTCCCGGAGAGGCCGGTTTGCGAGTCATGTCTTGGGCGCTGTGGATCGAGAACTCATTTCCCGCGATACGGCCGCAAGCCTCTACAGTTGCAATTTAAGTGAGCTTGATCGCGCTTTGAAATCCACCCGGAACTATGTTGGTCCCTTGGATTGATACTGGATATTTGAAGTCATAATTTTCGCTGCTCGTTGACCATTTGCCTTATTCGATCATCGCATGATTAGGTACCACCGACTGCGACGCGGTGTGGCCGTGGTCGAATCGATCATGATCGTCAGCCGGATCGCACCGTTGGGTATGTCAGCCGGAAGCGATCGACCATGAGCGAACCACAAGCGGCAACAGGCGCGCGGACGCACGAAGTGCTGGGCCTGCTCGGCTTCCTCCTGGTCGCCACCGCCCAGGTCTCCAACATGATCCTGGCGCGCGGCGTGGCCGGCAGCGTTCCGCCGTTCTCGATCGCGTTCTTCCGCTGGAGCATCGTGGCGCTCGGCCTGCTGCCGGTCGTCGTGATGGCGCTGCGCGAGAAGCCCGCATCGTTGCGCGGGCAGTGGCCGGGCATCGCGCTGGCCGGCTTTCTCGGCATGTTCATCTGCGGCGGCCCGGTCTATGTCGCCGGGATCACCACGTCGGCGATCAACCTCGCGCTGATCATGGCGCTGTCGCCGATCGTCGTGCTGCTGTTCTCCTTTGCCACGGGGCGGGAATCCATTGCCCGCAGGCAAATCATCGGAATGGCAGTAGCGCTGGCCGGCGCACTCCTGATCATCACCAAAGGACAGGCCTCGGTCGGGACGGGCCTCTCCACCGGCGATCTCCTGGCGCTGCTCGCGATGCTGGGCTGGGCCGGATACACGCTGATGCAAAATCGCGTCGGCCAGGGCGTCAGCTTTTTGGCGCGGATCGGCCTGTTCGCGGCGGCCGGCGCGCTGTTCTCGCTGCCGTTTGCGGTCCATGAAATCTGGCAGACGCCATCAGCCGCCTTCACCGGCCGCGCCGCGCTCGTCTATCTCTTTGCGGGCCTCGTCCCCGGGCTGTTTGCCTACGGGGCCTATGCCTGGCTCGGAGGGCGCTTCGGCGCGGTATCGACTTCGCTCAGCCTCTATCTCGGCCCAATCGTCAGCGCGGTGCTGTCGATCCTCTTTCTCGGCGAGGCGCCGACAATCATCCATCTGATCGGCGGCGCGCTCTCGCTTGGCGGCATGTATTTGTGCCTGCGGTCAAAGCCGGGCGAGGCGCGATAGTCTCTACTCGATGACAGCATGGTCCGGTGCCACCGACTGGGCGCGCAACGTCGCCTTGGTCGAACCGATCATGATGGCCAGCGGGATCGAGACCAGAACGAACAACATCACCAGCTGGTAGTCCTGCGAGAAGGCGATGATCTGCGACTGCGCCTTGACCATGGCGTCCGCCATGGCGCGGCCGGTATCGGTGCCAAGATCGATCATGCCGCGCACATTGGGCATCTGCAGGGCGTGGTTGAACGGGTTGATATTTTCCGACAGCCCCGCATAGACCCGCCGCGATCCCTCGGTCAGCTGCGAGATAACGATCGAAATGCCGACCGAGCTCGCGACATTGCGCATCAATGTCAGCATCGAGGTGCCGTCGGTGCGCAGGTGATTGGGCAGCGTGAGGAACGCCACGGTGGACAGCGGCACGAACACCAGCCCGAACCCGAATCCCTGCAGCACGCTGATCACGACGATCTCGGTGACGCCGGTCTGGTCGGTCCAGCCGGTCATGTAGAACAGCGAAATAGCCGTGATGCTGAGGCCTGTGATGATCAGATTGCGCGCCTCGACAAAGCGCATCATGCGGCCGACCAGCATCATCGCGACGAAGGTGCCGCAGCCGCGGGTCGCCAGCAGCACGCCGGCGGTGATGATGGGATAGCCGATCACGTTCTGCAGGAACGGCGACGACAGCGCCATGGTCGAAAACAGCACCAGGCCCATGACCGCCATGAACACGCAGCCGCCGACGAAATTCTTGTCCTTGAACAGCGCGAACTGGATGAACGGTTTTGAGGTCGTGAACGAATGCGCCAGGAAATAATAGAACCCGATGCCGGCGATGATGAATTCGGCGATGATCTCGTTGGATTCCAGCCAGCCGAGCTGCTCGCCGCGGTCGAGCGCCAGCTGCAGCGATCCGATCGCGACCGCGAGCGCCGTGAAGCCGAACCAGTCGAAGCGCAGGTCCTGGTCCTTTTTGGTCTCGTCCATGAAGATCATGAGGCCGAGCACGGTGAAGATGCCGAACGGCAAATTGACGAAGAACACCCAGTGCCAGGAATAGGTTTCGGTCAGCCACGCGCCTAATGAGGGTCCCATGATCGGACCCATCATCACGCCCATGCCCCAGATCGCCATCGCCTTGGCGCGTTCGTGCAGCGCGTAGGAATCCAGCATCACCGCCTGCGACAGCGGCACCAATGCCGCGCCGAACACGCCCTGCAGCAGACGAAACAGCACCATCTGGTTGATGTCTTGCGCCAGGCCACACAGCACGGATGCCATCGTGAAGCCGGCCGAGCAGACGATAAAGATGCGCTTGCGGCCGAAGCGGTTGGCGATCCAGCCCACCGGCGCGGTCATGATCGCGGCGGCGACGATATAGGAGGTCAGCACCCAGTTGATCTGGTCCTGCGAGGCCGACAGCGAGCCCTGCATGTAGGGCAGCGCGACATTGGCGATGGTGGTGTCGAGCGCCTGCATGATCGTCGCCGTCATGGCGCAGATCGTCACCATGTTCCGGCGCAGGCCGGGAACCGCAGCAGGGGACGAGTCCGGCGCCTGCATGGTCAGTCGGTTTCGTGGTTAGCCGCCGCCGGCGTCAAGCCGAGCAGGTGCGCGAGCGAGCGGCGATGGTTGGTGTCGATGCTGGCATAGACGCTCATGCCGGCTTTCAGCTTGCGGACGAACTTGTCGTTCTTGTCGAAATAGATCCGCACCGGAACGCGCTGCACCACCTTGACGAAATTGCCGGTCGCGTTCTGCGGCGGCAGGATCGCGAATTGCGCGCCGGTGCCGGGCGAGAGCGAGCCGACCGTGCCCTTGAACACGTGGTTGGGGAAGGCGTCGACGTCGAGCGTGACGCTCTGGCCGACCGCCACATAGGTGAAGTCGGACTCCTTCGGATTGGCGTCGACCCAGGGGTTGGCGACGTCGATGATGGAAAACACCGGGCTGCCCGCCATCACGAAGCGGCCGAGCTGGATCTGCTCGACCTGCGTCGCGACGCCGTTCATCGGCGCGCGCACGGTGGTCAAATCAAGGTTGCGCTGGGCGTCGTCTAGCGCCGCCTTGGCCTGCATGTAGGCCGGAAACGCTTCGAGCGGCAGCTCGGGATCGCCGAGCAGCTGGTTGAGGGCGTTGGATCGTTGTTGCGTGACGAGCTGGCGCTGCGCCTGTGCGGTGACCAGGGTCGTGGCGCTGTTGTCGAGATCGAGCTGCGAGCCGGCCTGGCTCTTGACCAGCGAATTCTTGCGCTCGACGTCCTTTTGCTTGAGCGCGATGCCGGCGTTGACCAGTTCGATGGTCTGTCCGTACAGCTTCACGTTGGCGACAAGGGTGTCGTGGCTGACCTTGGCGTCGTCAAGTTTGGAGCGCGCCTGCGCTACCGCCAGGCGGAACGGCACCGGGTCGATCTGGAACAGGGTGTCGCCGGTCGAGACCTGCTGGCCTTCCTTCACGGTCACGTTGATGATCTTGCCTGATACGTCTGACGTGATCAGCACCTTCTGCGCGCCGACATAGGCATCATCGGTGGTCACGTAGCGGCCGCCATTGAGATAAAAGGTAATCCCGGCCACCGCGGCGACCAGCGGCAGCACCACCAGCAGCAGGAAACGGCGATAGCGGCGCATGCCGGCCATCAGCCGGCGGCGCGGCTCCGCGGCCAGTTTCGGGCGCGGCGTCGGTGAATCCGGACTGGCTTTCTGTTCGGCAGCCTTCTGCTCGGGGGGGAATTTGAGCACGGGATCAGCCATAGCGCTGTTCCTTCCTGGGCGGTTCGCTGGGTGGATTCTGGACCGCGTTGCGAACGTTTTCCTTGATCAGATCGAGTTGCGACAGCAGGCGGTGGGCATCGGCGGGATTGATGCCTTCCAGCGCGGTCGCGGTGAGTTCGGAGCGCAACCCGGCTAGCTTGCCGAGCAGCGGCCGCGCTGCCTTCTTCAGATAAAGCCGGTTGACGCGGCGGTCGGTCTCGTCGCCGCGGCGCTCGATCCAGCCATTGTCGCAGAGCTTGTCGATCAATCGCGTCAGCGTGATCGGCTGCATTTCCATCAGTTCGGCGAGTTCCGTCTGCTTCAGGCCTTCGGATCGTTCGACCTTGGCCAAAACCGCCCATTGCGCGCGGGTGATGCCATAGCGCGCCGCCTGCTTGTCGGCATAGGCGCGCATCATCCGCTGCACTTCGCCGAGCGTAAACAGGAAGTTCATATCCACGGAACCGCGCATCGCCAGCCTCCATAAGCTTTGGATATTATAAGCTTGCTTATGAATTCTGCATGCCGGCTTAAGTGTTACCAGCTCCGCCCTCAGAACATGGCTGGTGTCTGCGGAACCACCGGGCTTTGGGATTGGGCGCCAAAATGCTACAAACCTGACGCAATGACCCTGGCAAAACCTACCTTTCCCGCACCCGACCACGATCACGGCCGCTGCGCCGCGGACGCGATCGCGCATGCCGAGCAGGTTTGCGCCAAGCGGGCGCAGAAATTCACTCCGATCCGGCGTCAGGTGCTGCTGGCGCTGCTGTCCAGCCACCGTCCGCTCGGGGCCTATGAGGTGATCGACGAACTCGCCAAGACGATGCCGCGGCCGGCGCCGATCACGGTCTACCGCGCGCTGGATTTCCTGATGGAAAACGGCCTCGTCCACCGCATCGAAAGCCGCAATGCCTTTCTCGCCTGCGCGCACGACCATGACGCGACCGCGATGGTGGCGTTCCTGATCTGCGACCATTGCGGCTCGGTCGGCGAAATTCCCGCGGCCCCGGTCGCGCAAAGCCTCAATGCGGCGGCGCGCGCGTCCGGCTTTGCGCCAAAGCTTTCCGTCGTCGAGATTGCCGGCACCTGCGCGCATTGTCAGAAATAAGAACGCGGCGCCAAGCCGGGCTACGAGGATAAATGTCGTCCAATCCTGTGATCTCTGCCGCCGGGCGTGCCCTCACCCCGGGCGCTATCGCCTTGATGCTGATGCTGTGCCTGAGCTGGGGTTTTAATCAGATCGCGGTGAAGCTGGTATTGCCGGACGTGCCGCCGATGCTGCAGGCCCTGGTCCGCTCGCTTGGCGCGTTGCCGGTGTTGCTGATCATCGGCTGGTTTCGCGGCGTCAGATTCTTCGCGCGCGACGGCACGCTGTGGCCCGGCATGATCGCGGGCGTCATCTTCGGCATCGAATTCGTGCTGATCTATCGCGGCCTGTTGCTGACGTCGGCGTCGCGGGCCGCGGTGTTTTTGTACACGGCGCCGTTCTTCGTAGCGCTTGGCTCCTACGTCTTTCTCGGCGAACGGCTGCGCGCCTCGCAATGGGGCGGGCTCGCTTTGAGTTTTGCCGGTGTGGCGCTGGCGATCGGCGTCCCCCAGGCCAATGTCGATGCCAACGTGTTGATGGGTGATCTTTTGATCGTCGTGGGCGGCGCGCTGTGGGCGACCACGACGCTGATCGTCAAGGCCACCGCGCTGATCAAGGCGCCGGCGGAAAAGGGGCTCGGCTATCAGGTGGCGATCTCGATCCCGATTCTCGCTGCTGCGGCGTGGATTTCGGGCGAAACCATCACCCATATTCCCGGACCGCTGTCGCTGGCGCTGCTGGCTTATCAGGCGTTCTGGGTGGTCGGCCTGACGTTCTTGCTGTGGTTTGCGCTGGTGAAAACCTATTCGGCCAGCAAATTGTCGGCCTTCACCTTCATCACGCCGCTGTTCGGCGTGGTGGCCGCGTATTTCATCCTGCACGACACGCTGACGATCGCGTTTGGCGTCGCAGCGCTGCTGGTCATCGCGGGGCTCTATCTCGTCAACCGGCCCGTGGCGGCAAGGGCGGAAGTAGCACCCGATCCGAACGTGTGAGGGGGAGTTCGAGTGTATCCACGACGGCGCTGCGCTCCCTCTCCCGCTTGCGGGGGAGGGCGGGATGGGGGTGTTGCCGCGAGTCGGACCGATCGTGTGGAGAGAGCCCCCACCCGGCGCTTACGCGCCGACCTAAGAGCGAGCTTCGCTCGTCTCGTCCCCCGCAAGCGGGAGAGGTGAAGCGAGTCTTCGGCCCGTCCGACAATCACCACATGCTAATCCGTCTCGATCGGCAGCGCCTCGTCCTTGGCCCATTCGCCCATCGAGGCGTCGTAGAGCGTCAGGTTGTCGTAGCCGAGCCGGTGCAGCAGGAACAGGTCGATGGTCGCCGAGATGCCGCCGCCGCAATAGGCGATCACCTGCTTGTCCTTGCGCAGGCCTTGCGTCGCGAATTTCGCTTCGGCGTCCGCAAGCAGCACGAAAACGCGCGTCGAGGGATCGAGCAGGGTTGCCGCCGATACGTTGCAGCTGCCGGGAATCCGTCCGGGCCGGCCATAACGGCTTGGCTCCAGTCCCCGGTGGAATTGCGGGCCCAGCGCGTTGACGACCACGGCGCTGTGATCTCGGACAGCAGCGAGCACCTCGTCCTTGCCGACGAAATGACCGGGCCTCGGCTTCGCCTTGAAGGTGGCCTTCTTATATCCCTTGGGCGCGCCCGTCTCGATCTCCCGCTCCTCGGCCTTCCATTTGTCGAAGCAGCCATCGAGAACAGCGACATTGTCAAAGCCGAGCGATCTCAGCATCCACCAGAACCGCGTCGCCCACATCGGCGTGCCGATCGAATAGAGCACGACGCGGCAATCGGCACTGACGCCGTGCCGCCCGAACGCCGCCTCGAGCTGCGTGATATCAGGCATCATGAAGCGAAGCTCGATACCCTGCTTGGAGAATTCGCCCTGCAGGTCGAGAAAATCCGCGCCGGGAATGTGGCCGGCCGCGAAGGTCTGGTCGCCGGGCACCGCGATATAGGGCGCGTTGCTGCCTTCGGGCGCCGGTTCGAGATAGGTCGTGCAATCGAACAGCCGCAGGTTGGGCCGGTCGAGGATGCCGGCAAGTTCCGTCGTACTGATCAGCTCCGACATGCCTAAACCTCCCGTTATTTGAATGATGGTAGAGCAGGATCCGGAAAAGTGGGAACCGGTTCTCCGAAAAGATCACGCTTGAACAAAAAGGGGGTCTCCGACGTCACATGAAAAGCCGCCCTGCCCGGCGCATCTTGCCCTTTCAATCCGGCGATTCCTGTCCAATATAGCTGACAGGGAGGCCGAGTGTTGATCGCCTGCCTCCAACCGCAATGGCGGGATTAAGCCATTGAAAATACAGAGATAAAGTTCAAATTTGGGTCCGGCCGGCTGGCCCATCCCCGTCCCCTTGGTGAATGTCACCAAAACCTGATATTCGAGACGCCATGAACAAGCCCGAAAAACCGCCGCAAGACGACGTCGCCGGCCCCAGCGCCCGGCATAAAACCACCCAGGTCATGGTCGGCAATGTCGCCGTCGGCGGCGGTGCGCCGATCGTCGTGCAGTCTATGACCAACACCGACACCGCCGATATCGACGGCACCATCGCCCAGGTCGCAGCCTTGTCGCGCGCCGGCTCCGAGATGGTCCGCATCACGGTGGACCGTGACGAGGCCGCCGCTGCCGTTCCGCACATTCGCGACGGTTTGCGCAAGCGCGGCATCACCACGCCCCTGATCGGCGACTTCCATTACATCGGCCACAAGCTGCTGGCGGATTATCCGGCCTGCGCCGAAGCGCTCGACAAATACCGCATCAATCCCGGCAATGTCGGCTTCAAGAACAAGCGCGACACCCAGTTTGCCGACATCATCGAGATCGCCAACAAGAACAACAAGGCGGTCCGCATCGGCGCCAATTGGGGTTCGCTCGATCAGGAACTGCTCACCAAGCTGATGGACGAGAACACCGCCTTGCCGAACCCGCGCGATGCGCGCGCGGTGATGCGCGAAGCCATGGTGCAGTCGGCGCTGCTGTCGGCGGCCCGCGCCCAGGAACTGGGCATGCCCAAGAACAAGATGATCCTGTCGGCGAAGGTTTCCGCCGTGCAGGATCTGATCGCGGTCTACGAGGTACTCGCGGAGCGTTCGGATTACGCGATCCATCTCGGCCTCACCGAGGCCGGCATGGGATCGAAGGGCATCGTGGCGTCATCCGCGGCGCTCGGCATCCTGCTGCAGGAAGGCATCGGCGACACCATCCGCATTTCGCTGACGCCCGAGCCCGGCGGCGATCGCACGCTGGAAGTCCAGGTCGCGCAGGAACTGCTGCAGACCATGGGTTTTCGAACCTTCGTGCCGCTGGTCGCGGCATGCCCCGGCTGCGGCCGCACCACCTCCACCACGTTCCAGGAACTGGCGCGCTCGATCCAGGATTTCATCAGGGAAGAGATGCCGGGCTGGAAAACGCAATATCCCGGCGTCGAAGCGTTGAACGTCGCGGTCATGGGCTGCATCGTCAACGGCCCCGGCGAATCCAAGCACGCCAATATCGGCATCTCGCTGCCCGGCACCGGCGAAGCCCCGGCCGCCCCGGTGTTCGTCGACGGCAAGAAGTTCCGCACCCTGCGCGGCCCTTCCATCGCCGCCGACTTCAAGGCGCTGGTGATCGACTATATCGATCAGCGTTATGGTGCGAATGCCAAGGCACCGGTGACGGCGGCGGAGTAGCCATCGGTGTCGTCCCGGCGAACGCCGGGACCCATACTCCGCGGCCTTAATTTTGCGGAGAATATCTAACGCCAGCACCCTCACCGATAGGCCGCGGCGTATGGGTCCCGGCTCAAGGCCGGGACGACACCTATTGCATTGCGCTCGGCATCGCCTGCGCTACGATGCTTCCCAATCAATAATGATTGGGAGAAACGCCCATGTCTTCACTCTCCAGCAAGCAGGGACCCCGCTATCGGCATATCGCCGGCGAGAGCGAACCCTACGAGACTATCGGCGTCGAAAAACTGACCCCGATCATCGGCGCGGAGATTTCGGGCGTCGATCTCGCTGACTCGCTGTCGAACCGCACGATGGACGAAATCCACCGCGCGCTCGCCGAAAACCTCGTGATCTTCTTTCGCGACCAGCACATCACGCCGCAGCAGCATCTGGCATTCGGCCGGCAGTTCGGCGAGCTGCATATTCATCCGGCGGCACCACATGAGGGCGATGATCCCGCGTTGATGAAGATCTACGCCGACAAGGATTCACCGCGCGCCAATGGCGAGGGCTGGCACACCGACGTGTCCTGCGACGTCGAGCCGCCGATGGGCTCGATCCTCTACATCAAACAGTGCCCGCCGCGCGGCGGCGACACGCTGTTTGCCAACATGTATGCGGCCTATGAAGCGCTGTCGGACCGCATGAAGGCCTATCTCGACGGGCTCACCGCGCTGCATGACGGCGAGCAGACCTATCGCGGGCTCTATGCCAATTACGGCGTTGCCGACCGCCCGGAATATCCGCGCGCCGAGCATCCGGTCGTGCGCACGCATCCTGTCACCGGCAAGAAAGCGCTCTACGTCAACCGCGGCTTTACGCGTTTCCTGATCGGCGTTCCCCGCGACGAGAGCGATGCGATGCTCGCCTATCTCTACCAGCATGCGGAAAATCCGCTGTTCCAGTGCCGCTTCCGCTGGACCGAAAACGCCATCGCGTTCTGGGACAACCGCTGCGCCCAGCACCGCGCGATGTGGGATTACTGGCCGCATACAAGGTCGGGCACGCGCGTGACCGTGAAAGGCGAGCGGCCGGTGTGAGCGGCCTGCTCCGTCGTCATTCCGGGGCGCGCGCAGCGCGAGCCCGGAATGCATCAGGCCGCATGTGCTGTCGCCCGATGGATTCCGGGCTCTCGCTTCGCGAGCCCCGGAATGACGATCGAGGGTGCGACAAAACAACCCGACGGGCAAATCAATTCTGATTGTCAGAAATCGTGTCAAGTAGAAAATTTCTGTAAATCAAAAATATTTCTGTTGTCGGCCGACCCAAATCAGTGCGCATCTATCGCCATCCCGTCCCACTCAGAGGGCGTCGGCCGTCGTCACGGACGTTGGACGGGTTGCGGTGGACGCTGGTTTACGCCT
>NZ_JAFCMA010000029.1:0-125230 GCF_018130125.1 Bradyrhizobium sp. AUGA SZCCT0177
TTATCCACGCCGTCGTCGAGGCGTAAACCAGCGTCCACCGCAACCCGTCCAACGTCCGTGACGACGGCCGACGCCCTTCTGACCAGGACGGGATGGCCAAACATATGCCTCTGATTTGGCTTCTGGTAAACAGAAATCTTTTTTTACTTCAGGGCTTGACATGATTTCCGACTATCAGAACTGATTTGCCCGTCGGGTTGATTTGTCGCACCCGGGCCGCAAAATAGCGCTTGCTCGCGAAGCGACGCAGCAATCTCGCTCTGACCTCAGAATACACACTAGAGAGGATCAACGACAGTCTGCGAATGGTACGGCGCGTGTCCGGTGATTCCCGCTGAGCGGACGTCGACCGGCATGCCGGAAGCGACGCGAACGACCCAAACCGGAAACCGAGCGTCCAATCATCGCTGATGAACCATTTGTTCTGCGACCCGACTAAAGGACAAATGAACGTCCGGAGAATGGCGGTCGGTTGTTCCGGCTGCTGCGACCAACGTGCGGAGACCACGTGCGATGCAGATGCGCTTCTCAACATACCGGTTGTTAGCTTGCATAGCCGTGGTGGTTCTCGCCGGGTTGCCGAGAGTGGCCGCCGCAGCCGCAGACGAGTTGGATTTCTGCATAAAGCTGTCAGATGACCTCGCGGTCGCAGGGTGCTCGCGCGCCATCGACTCGCAACAATACACGGGTCGAAGCCTTGCGCGGCTGCATACGCGTCGCGGCGGGGCGTACCAGGCACAGGGTGACGTCAACCGCGCAGTGGCTGACTACAACGAGTCGATGCGGATCGATCCGACGTATCCGGCTGCGTACAGCAACCGCGGCAACATTTGGTTCCACAAAGGCGACTTCGACCGGGCCATCGCGGACTATAACCAGGCGATCCAGTTCGATCCGAAATATGGGGTCGCCTACGCCAACCGCGGCAGCGCCTTGGGGGCCAAGGGTGACCTCGACCGGGCCATCGCGGACTTCAACCGGGCGATCGAGATCGATCCGAAAGATGCTGAAGCGCACTACGGCCGCGGCCGCGCCTGGGGCGCCGGGGGCAAATACGACCGGGCGGTCGCGGACTATAACCAGGCGATCCAACTCGATCCGAAATATGCGCGCGCCTACGTCAACCGCGGCAGCGCCTGGGGCAACAGGGGCGACCTCGACCGGGCCATTGCGGATTACAACGAGGCGATCCGGCTCGATCCGAAAATTGCCAAAGCCTATTACAACCGCGGCATTGCGTGGGAGAAGAAACGCAGTCTGCAAGCGGCATTGGCTGACTTCAAGATGCACTCTCAACTCGCTCCGGCCGATCCAGACGGCCTGAAGGCTGTGAAGCGCGTATCGAAAGAATTGAGCAAGATGACGGGGCGGCGCTGACATGGTTTGACGTCTGGAAGTGGCACTTGTCGGACCTGACATACACGATCGGTGATGCCCGCTGATTGTTGACGAGCGGAAGTTCGCAGCACGCAGTCAAAGTGACGCGACTGAACCCAAGCCGACATAAGCGGGAAGATTTCGCTGCCACGCCCAAGCTTATAGGCGAGCGCCCCGGTTAAATCAGACATTTTGTGATGGCCGTCACATACCGACGAGAGCGGTGATGCCAGATATGGCCGCATCGGCGCGGATGATCGCGGCGGCTAATTCAAAGGGGAAATGCGATGACTGGAAATGCAATCAACGCTAAGAGCGAAGCTCTGGAACTGCACGAGTTGTCCTCCGAGGAGCTCGATGCGGCGTCTGGCGGCAACAAGGTGAAGGTCAAAGAACAGGAAAACCGAGAGCAGCTGCAGGCGATGAAGACATTCGCCCAGGTACTCCAGCAAGCGGGTCAGATCTAAATCAAAGGAGAACCCCCTCCACAAGGACGGGTGGTACCCGCGTGGAAGCGGCGGCGGCTCGGGAGGCCGCTGTGCTGCGATTGCTCACAGCGGCTAATGGCACTTTTGCGACGTGGTGAACGGCACGACGATGTCCGGTCCCGCAGGCATACCCGACTTCCCGCGCGCCGGTCTGGACTTCTCAGTTTGCCCCTGGGCGGACATTCGCACATCCCCTGACGGGGCTATGTCTCCGTATCGTCGGCCGTCAGCATGCCAGTGGGACCAGACCACGTCAAACCAACTTGATTTGCTTTGCAAACGCGCCGTTCCCGGGCGATTTGGCGTCGTCTCAACGACCGAGGGGGTATTCATGGCCAATCCTGCACCGACGAATGCCGCTGATGACGCCGATCCGGAGCGGGCGGCTCCGAACCACTGGAACACGACACCCGAAAACCAGGCGCCGACCTTCCGCAACCAGAACCAGGTCTGGCCGGTGCGCATCATCCGGCGCGGCGACGCGGTGCGGCCGCTTCCACCGCACGCCCGTTCGCTCGCGGACCTGACCTTTGAGGTGGGCGGGGTACGCATCGGCCTCAGCGACCACATGGCCCGCTGCCGCATGGCCGGGCTGCTGATCCTGAAGCACGGCGAGATTGCGCTGGAACGCTACGGCATGGGCAACGCCCCGGAGAGCCGGTGGACCAGCATGTCGACCGCGAAGTCGATCACCGCGACGCTCGTCGGGGCGGCGCTCCACGATGGCGCGATCGGCAGCCTTGACGATCGCTGCGAGCAATACCTGCCGCGGTTGCGCGGCTCGGCTTACCAGGGCGTCACGATCCGTAATCTCCTGCGGATGTGCTCCGGCGTGGCCTGGCGCGAGGCCGATGATGCAGACGGACGGTCAGACTGCAATCGCCTGGTCAAGGCGATGGTGAGCCGGCGGCCGGGCTCCGTCCTCGACCTCCTATGCAAACTGCCGCGCGCAGAGCCGCAGGGCGTCGTCTTCAACTATTCGACCGGCGAGAGTTTCCTGATTGGCGCGCTGGTCGCAGCCGCAACAGCCCGGCCCCTGGCCGACTACAGCGCCGAAACGATCTGGGGACCTGCCGGCATGGAGGCCGATGGGTATTGGCAACTTGACTCCGAAGGCGGCTTGGAGCTCGCCGGGTTTGGCGTCAGCGCGCGCCTGCGCGACTTCGGCCGCTTCGGCCAGCTGGTGCTGGAGGATGGCGAAGCTTTCAGTGGCCGACGGGTCCTTCCGCCCGGCTGGCGCGATCTCGCCGGACAGCCCGACAGCGCCCCCACCGGCTTCGGTCGGCTCATGCCCGGTTCGCCGTTGGGATACGGCTACCACTGGTGGGCGATGCCGCCCTTGCCGGGCGGCGTCAACAACGGTGTCTTTTCGGCGAATGGCGACTATGGCCAGATCATCGTCGTCAATCCGGCCGAGCAGGTGGTCGTCGCAATCCAGAGCGCGTGGCGTCAGCCTGAGGACGGCGCCGCCGGGCTCGAAATCGTCGCGATGATCAGAGCTGCGGTGCGCGCGCTCCAAACGGAGCCAGCGTCGTAGGCCCCGGAGCGGCGACTTCCCTGGCTATCCTGGCCAACTGGTGGAAACATCACTCCGCTGCGCCCTACCCGCTCAGCCCTTCTTCGATTTAACCCGGAAGATCACCGGCACGGTAAAGCTCAACCCCTCGTCCGCGATCAGCGGCGGCGGCGCTGGCACGGGATCGGAGCGCCGCACCATTGAGAGTGCGGCCTCGTCGAACGCCGCGTCGCCGGATCCTTTTTCGATGCTGACCGAAAGCACGCGCCCCATCCGGTCCAGCGTGAAACGAACAGCGATTTCGGCGGCCTGTTGTGCGCGATCCTTTGGATATTTCTTGTGCTTGTCGAGATGGGCGCTCAGTTCCTTCTGCCAGGTCGCACGCACGCGGCGCGCGGTCTCGCCGCTGCCGATGGCCGGTGCGATCGAGCGCGGCCCCTCCGGGATCGCCTCGGAACTGGGGGTGGCGGTTGCTTCTGACGCGACTGACTCCGTCGAGGCCGCGGTCTGCACCGCCGCGATCTTCGGATCGTCTTCCTTGGGTTTTTTCGACTCGGTCTCCGTCACCACCCGGTCCGCTTCTTCGGGTTCGGTTGGCTTGTCCTGCGGCAGCTCGGTTTCCTTGACCTCGGCCTTCTGCTCGGCGAGCTGAGGTGACGCCGTCGACGCATCCGTATCGGGGCCTGGCGGCAGATCGGTCACCTCGCGATGGACCGAGGCCATTTCGAGCCCGATCTCGATCGCGGTCGCGCCGAGCGCATCGTCGGCCTCTTCGGCCTGCAAATGCGAGATCGCCAGCGCCGCGCCGCCGATGTGGAGCGCGAGCGCGCAGACGCCTGCGAAAACCCAGAGCCGCCGGGACGTCGTTTGTTCGTCGAGGTCAGTCATCGGCAATCAGCCGTTCAAGGTTTCGCTTCGGCCGGCGCCGGCGCTGCCGGCAAGGCCGCCGCATCCGGAACGCCTTCGAGTGTCACCAGCTTGAGCTTGGAATAACCGCCGGCGCGCAGGATCTCCAGCACGTCCATCAACTCGCCATAGGGCACCGCGCGGTCGGCGCGCAGGAACACATATTTATCCTTGCTCATATCCGGCATCGCGTCGAGCGAGCGCACCAGGTCGACCCGCTTGACCAGGTTCTCGCCGATCGCAACCGCCAGATCCGGCTTGATGCTCACGTAAGTCGGCTTGTCCGGCTTCTTCTGCGGGGTCGCGGTCGATGTCGGCAGATCGATCGGAAGATCGACGGTCGAGAGCGGCGCCGCCACCATGAAGATGATCAGGAGGACGAGCATGACGTCGATGAACGGCGTGACGTTGATCTCGTGCGATTCCGCAAAATCGCTGTCGTCGTCGTCGCTGTCTGCGATTGAAGCGCCCATCGCCTACTCCGCTGCCGTGCGGGAATGCGAACCGCCGACATGGGTGCGATCGAGATCGCGCGACAGCAGCCGTCCCGCGGCGCCCGACGCGCGGCCGACCAGTTCCAGGTAGCCCTTGGTCACGCGCGAAAAGTGATTGTAGATGATGACGGCGGGGATCGCGGCGACCAGACCGATCGCGGTCGCCAGCAGCGCTTCGGCGATACCGGGCGCCACCACGGCCAGATTCGTCGTCTGCGATTTCGAGATGCCGATGAAGCTGTTCATGATGCCCCAGACCGTGCCAAACAGTCCGACGAAGGGCGACGTTGCGCCGATGGTGGCGAGCAGGCCCATGCCGAGCCGGATCCGCCGCGCCTCGGCGCGCACGATCTCGGCGAAGCTCGACGCCGCGCGTTCCTTGATACCGGCGTCGCTCGAGATACCCGCCGACAGCCGTGCTTCGCGCATCGCGGCCGCGAGCAATGACGACAGCACGCTACCCTTCGCGCCCAGCGCGAATTGCGCTTCCGCAAGCGAGCGGGCGTCGCTGATCTTGTTAAGCGCGTTGCGCAGCTTGCGCTGGATGACGGTCATCTCGATCATCTTGGCGATGAAGATGGTCCAGGTCAGCAGCGAAGCAAAGGCGAGACCGATCATGACGGCTTTGACCAGCACGTCCGCCGACTTGAACATCGACCACGGCGACAATTCACGGAGTTCCGCAGCGGCGGCCTTCAGCAGCTTGTCACGCTGGGCCGGCGCCGCGGTGGCTTCTGCCGCCGGGGATGCGGCGTTTGGCGCTGCGGCCGCCGACGGCGCGGGAGCCTGAACGGCCGGAGGTTGTGCGGCCGGAGGTTGTGCGGCCGGCGCGGCGGGCTGCTGCCCCGCCGCCGGAGCTTGCTGAACCACAGGCGCGGGCGGCGCTGCAGGCGCCATCTTCTGCTGGGCCGACGAAGGCACGGTCGACGAAAGCATCGCCAGGGCGGCGATCACGGCAATGGTGGTGCGAACAATTATGGAATTCATACTTCGGCCCAGTAGCGGATTAGGTTGTGATAGATACCGGTCAATTTGACCGTTTCAGGGTCATCCCGCCCAAGTCGCTCTACCAATGCCTGGATCGCGGTATCGAGATCGAAGATCAGGCTGCGGGCGTGAGCATCCCGTACCATGCTCTGCAGCCAGAAAAAAGATGCGACACGCATACCTCGTGTGACCGGCGTCACCAGATGCAAACTAGAAGCAGGATAAAGAACCATGTCCCCGGCCGGGAGCTTGATTTCCTGGGAGCCATAGCGGTCCTCGACCACCAGTTCGCCGCCGTCGTACTCGTCGGGTTCCGACAAAAACAACGTAACCGACAGGTCGGTCCGGATCCGCAAGCCGGTCAGGGTGTCGCCCCGCACCGCGTTGTCGACATGGACACCGAAATGATGTCCGTCGGAGGCGGCGTAGCGGTTGAACAGCGGCGGAAAGATCTGCAGCGGGATCGCCGCCGAGATGAATCTCGGGCTCGCCGTCAGCGCCGACAGCACGCGATGGCCGAGCTTGCGGGCGACCTCGCTGTCCGGCGGCAATTGCTCGTTGCGCTTGACCAACGCGGACTGCGCGCCAGCGGTGGAACGACCATCCTCCCATGCACTCTCATCCATGATGCGGCGGAAGTCCGCCACATCAGCCTTATCAAGCACCGCGGGGATGCAGATCAGCATGCCACCTGCATCCTTAGAATTTGTCTAGAACCGCGCCGAAAGCACCAGATAGGCCGCGCGGCCAGGCGCTTCCAGCACGAACGGTGCTGCGCTCTGATACAGCGCGTCGTAGTAGCGCTTGTCGAAGATGTTGTTGACGAACAGTTTGACCTTCCAGTTCTGGTTGATCTTCGCTTCGGCAAAGGTGTCGAAACGCCAGTAGCTCGGGATCGACGTGCCCTGGTTGGCGGCCAGCAAGGTGCCGCCGTAAATCTCCGAGCGGTACACCGCCTGTCCGCCGAGCTCCCAGACGTCCGTGAGCTGGTATTTGGTCAGCAGGCTGAAGGACTGGTGCGCGACGTTGGCAAGCTTCAGTCCGACGTTGGTGGGGAACAGCACCGTGTTGGGTGACGGCGCCAGCGACTTCGTGACCTCCGACTGCATCAGCACGAGCCCGCCGAACACGCTCCACTTGTCGGTGATCTTGCCGCCCACCCCGAGATCGATGCCGCGGATGCGGTAAGCGGCACCGGCCGTGATACAGGAAATGTTGCCCGTCGTACCGGTCGGATAGACACACCCAAGCGCGGTCGCAGTGCTGGAGCTGCTCACATTCTGCGCTTCGCGAGCGTTTTCCTTCTCGGTCTGGAACAGCGCCGCGGTCACCAGCAGGCGGCGATCGAACAGCTCCCATTTGGTTCCGACTTCGAAGGCCTTGTTCTTTTCCGGCCCGAAGATCTGGGTATTGCCACCGGGCAGTACCGGATTGATGCCGCCATAGGCCGTGCTGGTGCCGTCGAACTCGGCGCCGACAGGGTTCGCCGAGGTCGCGTAAGCCACATAGAAGCTGCCGTTCGGCAACGGCTTCAGTGTGACACCGAGGTTGAAGTTGGGAATCTGGAAATCCGCCGACTGCTGGCCGAAGGCATTATTTGCCGCGTATCCTGACGTCTTGATGCTGTAGTCATCGTAGCGGAAACCACCGTTGACGATCACGAGGTCGCGGTAATTGGCGGAATCCATGACATATCCGCTCGTGGTGTCGATCGCGACCTTTGTCGGGAATCCCGAAAGCGACGGGATTCCGTGAGGCAAATTCGTGTTTTGAGGATAGAAGACGCTGGTGTTCGTTGGCGAGCCAGACGGGCTTACAGGAATTCCGTTTGCCTCCGAGGTAAGCCCCAAATACTTGTCGATCGACGTTCTCTCACGAGCGACTTCAATACCCGCCAGCACGGTATGTTTGAACCCGACCGCATCCTGGAATTTGTAGATCGCTTCCGTCTGGTTGGCGAGCACGTCGGTGATTTGAAAACGGCTCTGCGGGTTGGACGTCAGCGTCGAAGCCGAGAGCGGGTTGGCTAGTACCGGCGATTCCGGCAGCGTTCCGATGTAATTCTGGGTCGAACTAGACGCGCGGAACTTGTTACTGATCATCAGGTCGGGCGTGATCTGAACCTCGGCGTTGATCGTGCCGATGTCCTGGCCGGTCCTGTAGAAGTCGCGGTTGATCGCTCCGTACCAGTTGTTGCGATTGACGCCGAAATCCGTGAACGGGCCGCCGGCCGTGGTGGCCGTGCTCGGCCGGTAGTAAGGCACGCCGAAATCGGGGATACCGGTCAGCTCGGTATGGATATAGTTGCCTGTGATCTTCACCGCATCGACCGGCTTCCAGGTTGCCGCGACAAAGCCGCCATTGCGGTTATCGGTGACGTAGCTGCGGCCGGCGACGTCCGCGTCCTGGAACAGCCCGCCAGCACGAAGCGCCAGCGTCGGGCTGATCACCTGGTTGAGGTCGAGCGTCACCCGCTTGGCGTGGTCGGTGCCGAACGTGGTGTCCATGTTGTAGAAGCTTTTCTCAGTGGTCGCCTGCTTGGTCACGATGTTGATCGCGCCGCCGGTCGTACCGCGGCCGGCAAAGGACGAACCCGGTCCGCGGAGAATCTCGACCTGCTCGGTGAAGAAATTCTCGCGGACGCTGACGCCGGAGTCGCGCACGCCGTCGATGAATATGTCGTTGCGAGCGTCGAAGCCGCGGATGAAGAAGCGGTCGCCGAAGGCGTTGCCGCCCTCGCCCGTGCCCAGCGTCACGCCCGCGGTGCTCAGGATCGCCTGCTTGAGCGTGGTGGCGTTCTTGTCTTCCAGCACTTCCTTTGTCAGCACTGTGATCGTCTTTGGCGTATTGAGGATCGGCTCGGGAAACTTGCCTGACGCCTGCACCCGGGTGGCCATGTAGGGCGCATCCGGATTTGCATAGGGATTGCGGTCCGCGCGCAAGCCACCGGCATTGGGGAACGGCACCGCCGCGGCCGGCGTGGGCTGCGCGCGGCGCGCCGCACGCCGCAGCGCCGAGCGGGCACGGAGTTGGTCCGCCGAAGGTTTCGCAGCAGCAGGACGCGGGCGAGCGACCGGGGCATCGACCGTCACCGGCGGGAGGCTGGATTGCTGGGCTTCGGCGCCGGAGAACGAAGCAACGGCGATCAGACCCGCGACCGCCGTGACCGTCTTGCCGGAATTGTTTTCGATGGTTTGATTGGCCGAGCTGATCGTCGCCCCGAAACGCAGCGATTTCGGTGCCTTAGCTTTGTTCATGAAACGCGCCCCTGAAAAACTTTGGTTCGTGCGCAATTTTGACGCGCGACGATCCGTCCCATTGCGGTGCTATCCAGTGGGGAATTTCCGGTCAATGCGATTACGGCAACAGAGTGCTTGAATCGATCGAGTTAAAAGTAATTCTAATCTGCAGTTTGAAACCGTTCTAAACTTAGATTTGAAGCGTTCTAAAGTGATGCAAATAGCGGCTTGAAAAAATGGTGGCTTGGAAATCAGGCCTTCTCTCATTTCTGTTTTGATCAATCCGAGCTCGGCGGCTTCATCAGCGAAAACAACTCATCGACCTTCGCCTGCGCGACCTGTCGTACCCGCTCGGTGTTTTCCATCCCGGCGATGTTGACGCCCTTGACCACCGCTTTGATCTCGTCGCGGAAGTCGGTGAGAAACCGCAACGGATCGGGCGAGCTGTTGGCGACGCGCGCGATCAATCCCGTGACCAGGATCTCGCAGGCCATCATGCGTCCGTTCAACTCATCCATCACTTGCTCCCGATGTCGCAACGTTGCTCGCGCGCTATGGACGACATCCAATCGTGTTTCAACCATTTCGAAATGACGCGACCAAAAGAGGTGCGGGAGCTCGACGAGCCGTCGATCGCGTCGCGCGAGGCGTTGAGGCGATGTTGTCCGGCTTCAACAGAACTCGTCTCGCCACGACGTTTGTTGATGCATTCATCCACCGCGATGCGGCCCGCGAACGCCCGGCGAGTTGCGCAATCGGCAGGCATTGCGGAGAACATTCTCGATCAAGCTGCGAGGCTTCAAACCTTTCCAATTGTTTAGGATTCTTCAAGTCTTAGTGTGTTTACAGCCAAACGGCGCGCATATTACACCGGTCTTCGCTGGGGACTCGTTTGAATACCCTCCCGAACCCAAGAAGCCTGCATGTCCAAATCGCGCGCGATCCGTCTGTTATTGCTGATCGGTGCAATGGCCGGGCTCGGCTATTTCGGCTGGCAGCGCTTCCATGGCGAGGACCACGCCGCGCAGGCTGCCAGTTCCCAGCAGCGCGTACCGGCCCGCGTCGCCGTCAAGACTGCAGCCGTCGAGAAGGCCGATTTCCCGGTCTATCTGACCGGCCTCGGCACGGTGCAAGGCTTTAATACTGTCCTGGTCCGCACCCGCGTCGATGGCCAGATCAACCGGATCGCCTTCCAGGAAGGTCAGTTCGTCAAGCAGGGCGATACGCTGGTCGAGATCGATCCGCGGCCGTTCCAGGCGACGCTCGATCAGGCCAAGGCCAAGAAAGCCCAGGACGAAGCCAATCTCGCCAACGCCAGTCTCGATTTGCAGCGCTTTACCAAGCTCGGCGAATTCGCAACCCGGCAGCAAACCGATACCCAGCGCTCCACCGTCGCGCAACTGACGGCGCAGATCGAGGCCGACGCCGCGGCCATTTTCAATGCGCAAACCCAGCTCGACTACGCCACCATCAAGGCGCCGATCTCCGGGGTTGCGGGCCTGCGCCAGGTCGACGTCGGCAACATCGTCAATGCCGCAACCCAGACCGGCATCGTGACCATCGCGCAGATCGAACCGATCGCCGTGATCTTCACGGCCCCCGAAGATCAACTGCCCGATATCAGGGCTGCACTTGCGGTGGCGCCGCCGGAGACGATCGCGCTGTCGACCGACGGCAAGCGCGTGCTGTCGACGGGAACGCTGGCGCTGATCAACAACCAGGTCGACACCACGAGCGGCACGATCCGGCTCAAGGCGCTGTTCGACAACAAGGATCATGCGCTGTGGCCGGGCCAGTCGGTTTCAACCCGGCTTTTGATTGCGACGCTGAAGGACGCCACCGTGGTGCCCGACGATGCGGTTCAGCATGGGTCCGACGGCCTCTACGCGTTCACGGTCGACCAGGACAACAAGGCCGCACTGCGCAAGATCAAGGTGACGCGGTCGATCGACGGGCGCTCCGTGATCGATGAGGGATTGTCGCCCGGCGAGCAGGTGATCACGGCTGGCCAATACAAGGTTCAGCCGGGCACGCTGGTTTCGACCGCGGTCGCAAGTTCGGATCCGGTGCCGGCCAAGGTCGGCCGAAAATGAGCGGCGGAATCTCCGCGCCCTTCATTCGCTACCCCATCGGCACCTCGCTGATGATGGCCGGCATTCTGTTCATCGGTCTCGTCGCCTATCCGCTGTTGCCGGTGGCCCCGCTGCCGCAGGTCGATTTTCCGACCATCCAGGTCTCCGCCAGCCTGCCGGGCGGCAGTCCGGAGACGATGGCCTCGTCGGTGGCGCAGCCGCTGGAGCGCCAGCTCGCGCAAATTCCCGGCATCGCGCAGATGACCTCGACCAGCTATCTCGGCACGTCAGCGGTCACCATCCAGTTCGATCTCAACCGTTCGATCGATGGCGCCGCCAACGACGTGCAGGCCGCGATCAACGCCGCCAGCGGTCAATTGCCGAAGAACCTCCCCTCGCCGCCGACCTATCGCAAGGTCAACCCGGCGGATTCGCCGATCCTGCTGCTGTCGGCGACGTCGGATACGTTGCCGCTGACCACCGTCAGCGACAGCGTCGACGCCCAGCTTGCGCAGCAGATCAGCCAGATTTCCGGCGTTGCGCAGGTCATCATCGGCGGGCAACAAAAGCCCGCGATCCGCATCCAGATCGATCCCGCCAAGCTCGTCGCCAAGGGCCTGTCGATGGAGGACGTGCGCAGCCAGATCACGATCACCACCGTCGACAGCCCGAAGGGCAATATCGACGGCGCCACCCGCGCCTACACCATCTACGTCAACGACCAGCTGCTCGATTCCAGGGACTGGAACGACGTCATCATCGCCTATCGCAATGGCGGACCGCTGCGGGTTCGCGATATCGGCCAGGCCGTCACCGGCCCGGAAGACGCCAAGCAGGCGGCCTGGGCCAACGGCAAGCGCGGCGTGTTCCTCGTCGTGTTCAAACAGCCCGGCGCCAACGTCATCGACACCGTCGACAAGATCAAGGCGACGCTGCCGCGGCTGGTCGCGGCAATCCCGCCTGCGATCAAGATCGAGGTCATCAGCGACCGCACCCAGACCATCCGCGCCGCGGTCGAGGACGTGCAATTCACGCTACTTCTGACCATCGCGCTGGTGGTGATGGTGATCTTCATCTTCCTGCGCAGCTTCTGGGCAACGGTGATCCCGACCATCACGGTGCCGCTGGCCCTGCTCGGCGCCTGCGCGCTGATGTGGGTATTCGGCTATTCGCTCGACAATCTGTCGCTGATGGCGCTCACCATCGCGGTCGGCTTCGTCGTCGACGACGCCATCGTGATGCTGGAGAACATCACCCGCTACATCGAGGAAGGCGAAAAGCCGATGGCCGCCGCCTTCAAGGGCGCCAGCGAAATCGGCTTCACCATCGTTTCGATCTCGATCTCGCTGGTCGCGGTGCTGATCCCGCTGCTGTTGATGGGCGGCATCATCGGCCGGCTGTTCCGCGAGTTCGCGGTCACGCTGGCGATGACGATCTTCGTATCGATGATCGTGTCGCTGACACTGACGCCGATGATGGCCTCGCGCTTCCTCAGGTCGCATCATGAGACCAGGCATGGGCGCTTCTACCAATGGAGCGAAAGCGCGTTCGACGCCATGCTTCGCGCCTATGAGCGCGGCCTCGACCTGGCGCTGCGCTGGAAATTCACGACGCTGATGATCTTCTTCGCGACGCTGGGATTGTCGATCTACCTGTTCGTGATCATCCCGAAAGGCTTCTTCCCGCAACAGGACGTCGGTCTGATCACCGCCACGTCCGAGGCCAGCCAGGATATTTCGTTCGCCGACATGAAGCGCCACCAGGAGGAGCTCGGCAAGATCGTGATGGCCGATCCCGATGTCGCGACCATCGCCATGAACATTGGCGGCAGCGGCAGGGCCGGCAATAACGGCAACATGTTCATCACGCTGAAGCCGCGCAACGAGCGCAAGGCGTCAGCGCAGGAGATCATCGCGCGGCTGCGCCCCAAGCTGGAAAAGGTCGAGGGCGCCCGGCTCTATATGCAGGCGGCGCAGGACGTGCGGCTGGGCGGCCGGCCGACGCGAACCCAGTTCGAATTCACGCTGCAGGACGCCAATCTGGCCGAACTGAACGAATGGGCGCCGAAGATCCTGGCGAAAATGCAGACGCTGCCCGAACTGCGCGACGTCGCGACCGACCAGCAGACCAATGGCACCACGGTGGAACTGAAGATCAATCGCGACACCGCCTCGCGCTACGGCATCCAGCCGCAATTGATCGACGACACGCTGTACGACGCCTTTGGCCAGCGCCAGGTGACGCAATATTTCACGCAGCTCAACAGCTATCACGTGATCCTCGAGGTGCTGCCGGAACTGCAGGGCAGCATCGACACCCTGAACAAGATCTATGTGAAGTCGCCGACGACAGGCGACCAGGTGCCGCTATCGACCTTCGCGAAATGGACCAGCGTGCCGGTGCGGCCACTGTCGATCAGCCACCAGGGCCAGTTCCCGGCGATCACGATCAGCTTCAACCTCGGCCAGGGCGTGGCGCTGGGCCAGGCGACCAGCGCCGTCCAGAAGGCGATGGTCGAGATCGGCGCGCCGACGACGCTCAACTCGAGTTTCCAGGGCACCGCGCAGGCCTTCCAGCAATCGCTCGGCACCGTACCGCTGCTGATCCTCGCGGCCCTCGTGGTCGTCTATTTGATCCTCGGCATTCTCTATGAAAGCTACATCCACCCGATCACGATCCTGTCGACGCTGCCGTCGGCCGGCGTCGGGGCACTGGCGATCCTGATGCTGTTCGGATTCGACTTCAGCCTGATCGCGCTGATCGGCATCGTGCTGTTGATCGGCATCGTGAAAAAGAACGGCATCATGATGGTTGATTTCGCGATCTCGGCCGAGCGCGACGAGCAGCTGGAGCCCGAGGCCGCGATCCGAAAGGCGGCGCTGCTGCGTTTCCGTCCCATTATGATGACGACGATGGCAGCCCTGCTCGGCGGCGTGCCGCTGATGCTCGGCACCGGTACCGGATCGGAAATCCGCCAGCCGCTCGGCTATGCCATGGTCGGCGGCCTCATCGTCAGCCAGGCGCTGACGCTGTTCACGACGCCGGTGATCTATCTCTATCTCGACCGGCTCTCGAACGCGTTTGCGCGCTGGGGGCGACCGGCGCATCCCGATCGCGACGCCGATCCGGAACAACAGGGCGCTGTCAAGCAAGCCGCCGAGTGAACTGGCTTTGCGCGTGATGGATTGCCTGTGATTTAACCCTGCAGGCGATCTGGCCTGGCGAGTTACTTGACTTTGAGCGTCCGACGGCACATCCGAGAGCGACATATTTCGGAGCCGGATCACAGTGAAAATTTCAGCAACGCTCGCATTCGTCGTCGCCGTTACGTTTGCCTCGCCCGGCTTCGCCCAGGCGCCGCAGGCAACCAAGGCCAAGGCGGGGCCGCGTGCAGCCCAGGCCACGCCGTCGCCGACGCCGGCCCCGCAGGCCGATGCTGCGCCGGCCAACACCCCCGCCCCTCCCGGCTGGGTCGCGCGCTGCTCCAGCCCAAGCCGCGACGCGCCGCTCGAATGCGCGGTCGAACAAACCGCGGTTCTGACCAAGACCGGACAGGTGATCGTGCTGCTCAACATCCGCGTCGCCGGCGACACGCGTCAGCCGATGGCCATTATCCAGTTGCCGCTTGGATTAAACCTGCCGGCGGGCGCCAAGCTTCAGGTCGATGACGGCAAAGTCTCCGATCTGCAGATCCAGACCTGCGAGCAACGCGGCTGCTACGCCAACAGCCAGATCCCGGCGGATATGCTGGCGGCGATGAAATCCGGCAAGCAACTCAAAGTCTCGTTCCAGAACATGGCCAAGGAAAACATCACCATTCCGATGCCGCTCGCCGACTTCGCCGCGGCCTACGACAAGATCAAGTAACGGCGCGCGTCGGCTGCTCTGCTCAGGCGACGGCCCCCGCCAGCGGCTACTCCGCTTTCACGGCCACATAGACGGTGTTGCTGGCATCGTGATCCCCGCGCCAATTGTCGAAGGTCACGACATGGGTTGTCGAGGTCGCAAAGGCGCCGGCCAGCACGCGTTCGAACGCATCGTCGGGTGGATCGTTCGACCACAGCGCGAACACGCCGCCCGGCTGCAGATGGCCGGCGAGCCGTGCCAGCCCTTCCGGCTCGTACAGCGCGGCGTGCCGCGGATGCAGCAGCTTGCGCGGCGAGTGATCGATATCGACCAGCACCGCATCGAAACGGCGCCCCTGTGAACCCGCGTCGAACCCTTCGGCGGAGGCCGACATCGCAAAAAAATCGCCATGGGCAAGGCGGCAGCGCGGATCGCCGGTGAGCTCCTTGCCGAGCGGCAGCAATCCCTGCTCGTGCCATTCGATGACCTCTGAAAGCGCATCGACCACGATCAGTGAGCGCACGCCGGCGTTTTCGAGCACCGCGCGTGCGGTATAGCCGAGCCCGAGGCCGCCGACCACCACGTCCAGATCCGCGCGACCATGCGCCGCGAGGCCAAGCCGAGCCAGCTCGATCTCGGCCAACGTGTACTGGCTCGACATCAGAAACTCGTCGCCGAGCTTGATTTCGTAGACATCGACGTCGGACATCGGCCGCCGCCGGCGCCGCAGGCTGAGCACGCCCATCGGCGTCGGGCGGAAGTCCAGTTCTTCGAATGAAAGGCTCATCGGCCAAGGCCCTGACTGCGGCGCGACCGCGCCGTAAATGACCCGATTTGGCGGGCCCCCATTGCAACAACGCCTTCCCCGCGCGCTTGCCAAGGGCGCAAGGTAGCGAGTAGAAGGGCGCCAGTTCGCCGGATTCTCAGGATCCGGACGCGAGCAATTGCCGACCGGCTCACTAAGCCTTTGATGTCGCTCAGCAATTCTTGGGGAATGGTGTAACGGTAGCACAACAGACTCTGACTCTGTTTGTCTAGGTTCGAATCCTAGTTCCCCAGCCAAACTTCTCGAAAAAGCCAAGCAGCGCTAACGCCGTGGAATCGAACGCTCTGAATGCGGCGGCCGATGGTCTTGGACGGTCCTCGGGCCGATAGAAGGCGCCTTCCCCGACCAATTCCCCAGGCGGCCCGTCAAACCTGCCCCATGGCGCCGGCGGTTTCCAATTCCAAGATTTGCGCGGCGGAAATACCCCAATCTGCGAGAGCTTCCCGGCTGTCGCGTCCGGGAGATGGCGTGGGCCGGCGAAGTTCGGAAGGCGTGCGGGAAAATCGCGGCGCCGGGCTCGGATGCCGGAGACCGTCGAACACCGCGTAAACATCGCGGCTTTGCATCTGCGGATGCTCCGGCGCTTCGTCGATCGTCAGCACGGGCGCAAGGCAGGCGTCGCGCCCCGCAGCTTTCGCGACCCACTCATCGCGCGTGCGCGTTGCGAAAATCTCAGCAAAGCGCTTGCGCATCTCCGGCCACGCCGCACGATCATTCTGGTCCGGCAGGCGTTCGCCGTCGATGCCCATCACCTTCAGGAGACTGGCGTAGAATTGCGGTTCGATGGCGCCCACCGCGATAAACTTGCCGTCGCGCGTGGCATAGCTGCCATAAAACGGCGCGCCGCCATCGACGATGTTATCGGCACGCCGCCCGGTCCAGCTGCCCTGCTGGCGAAAAGCCTGGAACGCCGACATCAAATGCGTGACGCCGTCGATCATGGCGACGTCGATCGTCTGTCCGCGGCCCGATTGACGCGCTTCCATCGACGCCGCGAGCAGGCCCACCACCAGATACATTGCGCCGCCGCCGAGATCGGCGACCAGATTGAGCGGCGGCGGCGGCGGCCGATCGGCATCGCCCAGGCAATGCAACGCGCCCGTCAGCGCGAGGTAGTTGATGTCGTGGCCGGCCTCCTGCGCCATCGGCCCCTCCTGCCCCCAGCCCGTCATGCGCGCGTAGACCAGCCGCGGATTGATCCCGTGGCAGATGTCGGGACCGAGCCCGAGCCGCTCCATCACCGAGGGACGAAACCCTTCGATCAGGGCGTCCGCTCCGGCTAGGAGATCCAGCACGGTCGCCACAGCCTGCGGCTGCTTGAGGTCCAGCGCTACGGAGCGCTTGTTGCGATTGTAGAAGTCGAAGCGCGGCGGCAAATCCGGCTCGATGCCCGGCCTGGCGATGCGGTCGATCCGCAGCACGTCGGCGCCGAGATCGCCGAGCAGCGCTCCGGCGAATGGCGCCGGGCCGATCCCGCCCATCTCGACGACGCGAAAGCCGTTCAACGGTCCCGTCACGATGAAGTCTCCTCTGTCTCAGCGATGGAATCGGACGGCATCGCCAATATCAGCGCGGCCGACGCGCGCCGCGTTGGCCTTGATACTGCGATCCTCGTAGCCAAACGAAACGCCGAACAGCAGTTTGTAATTCCGGGGAATGCCGAGCTGTTCACGGATGATTTCAGGAAACAGCCCGAGCGCGCCCTGTGCGCAGGACGCGATGCCGCGCGCGGTCAGCGCCAGCATCAGCGTCTGCGCATACATGCCGATATCGGCCGCTTCGCGCGTATCGAACGGCGTCGGCATGAAGATCAATACGGCGTGCGGCGCATCGAAGAAGGCGTGATTGCGGATATAGGCCATCTTGCGGCCGACCACGTCGCTCCGCTCGACCCCCATCGCGCCATATAATTTCTGCGCCGCGTCCACCTGCCGCTCGCGGTAGATACCAGTGAATTTGCCGTCAGCGGGCCAGTCCGGCTTGATCGGCTCGTCCCGCATGCCGGCCGCGACCAGCGCCGCGCGAAGTTGTTTCAACGCTTCACCCGAAACGACATGCGGCGTCCAGGGCTGCACGTTGCAGTTCGACGGCGACCATTGCGCAAGCTCGAAAACCTCCCGCAACGTCGCCTCCGGAACCTCGTCGGGCAGAAAGCCACGGACCGAGCGGCGGCGCCGGATCGCCTCGTCGATGGTCATGGCCGGCCGTTCGCGCATGCTCATCGTTCTTCCTCGATCAACGCGACACCTCGCGCGGCATAGGCCCGCGCCAGATGCCGTCCGACGCGCGCCGCGTCCGGCAACACCCCGGTGCCGAGATCCCCGCGCGCGGCGACGCCGGCGCTGCCGACCGCACCGCGAAACATCGCGAACACCTGGTGAAATCGGGTGAGGCGCTCGGTCGCGCCGGACAGTTCGTAATAGAGTTCCAGATAATCGCGCTCGGACGGAATCCCCAGCTCCGCGAGCGGCAGGCCGAGCAATCCGCCGTTTTCGTCCGGTGCCATCAGCCAGGCCTGGCTGTTGAAGGCGAGATCGACGAGGGGATGACCGAGCGTCGAGAGCTCCCAGTCGAGCACGCCGACCACGCGCGGCTCTGTTGCATGAAACATGACGTTGGCGATACGGAAGTCGCCATGACAAAGTGCGACGGTCTCGCTTTCGGGCAAGCGCTCGGCAAGCCAGCGCACCATCCTGTCGAGCGCGGGGTTATCATCGTCGCCGCGGCGGAACTGCGACCATTGCTCCGACCAGCGCTTGAGCTGGCGGGCAAAATAGTTTCCGGGCCGGCCGAAATCGCCCAGGCCCAGCGCCCGGTAATCCAGCCTGTGGATGGCGGCCAGCGCGGCGCACATCGAGCGGAACAGCTCGGTGCGCTCGGCGCGGGCGAGTCCGGGCGTTCCGAACTCGTTGAAGACGCGGCCGTCAAGCCATTCCATGAGATAGAACGGCGTCCCGACGATCTCGCGATCCTCGCAGTATCGATAGGGTTTTGGTGTCGGTACGGAACTGCCTTGCAGCGCCGTCAAGACACGAAATTCGCGGTCGATCGCATGTGCCGACGGCAGCACGTTCTTCGGCTGCTTGCGCAGCACCGCGCGCCACGCCCCGCGGGTGACAAAGTAGGTCGGGTTCGACATCCCACCATGGGTGCGTTCCACCCGCGTCGGACCTGTGCCGCCGAGCCAATCCTTTAGATATTCATCGAGCCGCGCCACGTCGAAGTCGATGCCGCGGTCGGAGGCATCAGCCCCGGTCATCCGCTGCTCGCACGCTTGCCGCTAAAGTTGAACAGGTATTGCGCGACGCGCCTTATCTGCACCTCCTCGGTACCCTCGGTGATGCGATAACGGCGATGGTGACGGTAGATATGCTCGAACGGCAGCGCACGGCTGTAGCCAATGCCGCCATGCACCTGCATCGCCCGGTCGGCCGCCTCGCAGCACAGCCGGTTGGCACGGAAGTTACAGATCGAGACCATATCGCTGATCTCCAGCGGATTCTGGCGGTCCATCTGCCACGCCGTGCGAAAGATGAAGTTGCGCACCAGTTCGTATTCGGACCACAGCTCGACCAGCGGAAACTGAACCGCCTGCTTCCGGGCGAGCGGCTCGCCAAAGGCGACGCGTGTCTTGGCGTATTCGACCGCCTTCAGGATACAGTAGCGCGCGGCGCCCGCGCTCGCCGCGGCCTGGCGCACGCGGTTCTCGTGCACAAAGCGCTGCGCGACGACAAGGCCCTCCCCCTCCTTGTGCAGAATGGCGCTGTCGGGCACGCGCACGTTGAGCAGTTCCGTCTCCGCGTGATCGCTGGGCATGTTGAAGGTCCAGTGATTGTAAAGCACGTGATGACCCGGCGTATCGGTCGGAACGATGAAGGCGGTGATGCCCCTGGCTTCGCCCGGCTTGCCGGAGGTGCGCGCAAACACCAGATTGGCGTGGGCGCGGGCAACCTGGCTGTTCCAGCGCTTGCGGCCGTTGATGACCCAATGCTCGCCGTCACGCACGCCTGTCGTCTCCAGCCAGGTCGCGTCGCTGCCATGTCCGGGTTCGGTCAGGGCGAAGGAAAGATGTTTCTTTCCGGTGATGATGCCCTCGATATAGCTTTTCTGTTCCTCGGTGCCGTAGTCGGCGAGCGCCGGAATGATCGGGAAATTGCCGACGATCGAGGATTCGTCCTGCAGATCGTTGTGCAGGCCGAGTCCCTTGGCGGCGAGGTGCTCGCGGATCGCTGCGATCGCAAGATTGGATGCGGCCTGGCCGCCGCATGATTTCGGCAGGCCGTAACGCAGATGCCCCGCCTTGTCGGCGCGGCGCTCCATTTCGCTGATCAGCGCACGCCATTCGGTGCGCGGGCGTCCGTCATCATCCCAGTCGGTTCGGGCATTCTCGCGGCGATGATCGAAGAACTTGATATTGTCGCGCTCGAGCGGTTTGATCTCGGCCTCGATAAAGGCGTCCAGCTCAGCAAGCTTGTCGGTGATTTCCTTGGGCAGTTCGAAGTCCATGGCGCCTCTCCGGTGCTCTCTTTGTTTTCGGCCGCTGCTAGAGCGCGATCCGACCGTACGGATGGGTACTGCTGACGCCGCCATCGACCGAGAGCAGTTGTCCGTCCACGTAGGACGAATCATCGCTGGCCAGGAAGGCCGCGGCGGCGGCGATCTCCTCGGCACGCCCGGGTCGCTTCATCGGCGTCACATGGCCGAGCTTGGCTTCGACGCCCCGCGCGCGGGCATCCTCGAACACTTTTCGGGTCAGCTGCGTTTCCACCAGCCCCGGCAATACGGCATTGACGCGCACGCCGGTGCCGGCAAAGGCGTTGGCCGCCGTCTGCGCCAGATTGTTCACCGCCGCCTTGCTCGCGCTGTAGGAGATGGCGCCGGCATTGGCGCGCAGCGATGCGGCCGACGAGGTGAGGATGATCGAGCCGTAGCCCTGCGCCGTCATGTGCCGGCCGGCATATTTGATGGCGAGGAAGCAACTGATGGTGTTGATGCGGTAGACGTCCGACCACT
This sequence comes from Bradyrhizobium sp. AUGA SZCCT0177, assembly GCF_018130125.1. Classification (NCBI taxonomy): domain Bacteria; kingdom Pseudomonadati; phylum Pseudomonadota; class Alphaproteobacteria; order Hyphomicrobiales; family Nitrobacteraceae; genus Bradyrhizobium; species Bradyrhizobium sp. AUGA SZCCT0177. Next base: position 20,765 of record NZ_JAFCMA010000029.1, read on the forward strand.
CCTCGACCGTCTGCTCCAGCAGCGGCGTGTTGGTTCCGGTGACGCCGATATTGGCGAAGAAGATTTCCAGACCGCCGAATTCCGCCACGCAGCGCCGGACGATCTCGGCGACGTTTTCCTCGACCGCCGCGTCCGTGATCAACGCCGATGCGATGCCGCCTTCGTCCCGGATCGCTGCTGCCGTTTCCTCGGTATTGCCGGCCCGGCCGACCACCAGCACGGAAGCGCCTTCGCGCGCGAAACGGATCGCGCTGGCGCGGCCGATGCCGCTGCCACCGCCGGTAACGACCGCGCGCCTGCCCTCCAGTCGCCTCATCGCGCTTCTCCTATCTGGCAGGAATGGTCCAACCGCCGTCGGCGGTGATGACGGCGCCCTGGATGTAGCTCGCGTCGTCGCTGGCGAGGAATGCGGCAAGGGCTGCGATCTCTTCCGGCTCGCCAAAGCGTCCGGCCGGCATCTCGGCCTGGCGCGTCGCGATCGTCGCTTCATCGAATTGCGCGATCGAAGCCGGCGTGCCGATCATGCCCGGTGCGATCACGTTGACGCGGATCTTCTTGGCACTGAGCTCGATCGCCGATGCCCGGGAGAGGCCGACGACGCCGGCCTTCAGGGCGGAATAGGCAATGGAGTCCTTGGCGGGGTTGAACGCCGACACGGAACTCAAATTCACGATCGAGCCGCCGCCGCGACGCTCCATCTGCGGCGCCGCCGCTTGCGTGGTCCAGATCAGGCCGTGCACGCCGACCGCAAACATGCGGTCGACGGTCTCGACTTCGATCTGCGCCAGCGGCTCGAAGCGCGCAAAGACGGCATTGTTGACGAGCACGGCTACCGGCGCAGCAAACTCGCTCTCGATCCTCGCGAACAAGGCATGAACATCGTCGCGCTTACCGACATCCACTTCATAGGGCTTGGCGTCGAACCCCTTGCTCTTCAACCCCTCGACCGCAGGCTCCAGACGGCGCGCGCTGACGTCGACACAGGCGATACGACCGCCCTCCTGGCCGAAGCGCTCGGCGATCGCAAGGCCGATCCCGCGCGCGGCGCCGGTGACGACGCACACGCGATCTTGCAGGCGGGAGTTCATGCGCTGGCCTTGTGCGGCGGTTCGGCGAAGGCTTTTGCGATCTCACGCAGCTGGAATTTCTGCACCTTGCCCGCCGGGGTCTTTGGCAGATCGGCGACGATCTCGATGCGTTCCGGCCAATATTGTTTCGCGACCTTGTGCTCCGCCATCAGGGCCTGCACGGCCGCCAGATCGAGCGTCTGGCCGGGGCGCAGCACCACGAACGCGCAGGCGCGCTCGCCCAGTCTTGGATCCGGATAACCCACGATCGCGGTCGAAAGCACGGCGGGATGCTTGAACAGCAGGTTTTCGATATCGAAGACCGGCACGTTCTCGCCGCCGCGGATGATGATGTCCTTGATGCGGCCGTCGATGCGGATGTAGCCCTCGTCGTCCATGTAGGCCATGTCGCCGGTGTCGAACCAACCCTCGCCGTCGAACGGCTCCATGTCGGCGCGTTTATAGTAGCCGAGGCACATCTGCGCACCGCGCACCTTGAGCAACCCCTTCTCGCCGACCGGCGCCGGCGATCCGTCCATGCGAAGCACCTTGACGGCAACGCCCTCCAGCGGACGTCCGTCGGTCTTCGACGATTTCTCAAGCGCGCGCTCGGGTTCGGTCAAAGTGCTCGACAGCGATTCCGTCATGCCCCACAGCGAACAGACCTTGAGGTCGAGCTCGCGGTAGACGCGATCGATCAATGCCGGCGGAATTGGCGCACCGGCGCACAGGAATTTGCGCAGCCGCGCGGGCTTTGCCGCACCACCGGCGACCGCCTCGCACATGTCGGCGAGGAACGTTGCAGCACCAGCCGAATAGGTGACGCCTTCATTGGCCATGATCGCGATGCCGCGTTTCGGCTCCCACACGTCCTGGAACACGACGGTGGCGCCGATCTTGAAGCCGAGCAGCATGCCGGCCGCAAAGCCGGTCATATGGCCGAGCGGCGAACAGACCAGCATCGTGTCGTTGGTATCGAGGCCGAAGCGGCCGGCCAGCGCGATATTGCAAGCCAGCAGCGTATTGAGGCAATGCATGACGCCTTTGGGCGACCCTGTCGTGCCCGAGGTGAACATCAGCACGGCCATCTGATCGGCCGGAAGCGCGCCGATCTCTCCGTTCGGGGGCGGCGCGAGACGATCGCTGCCGGAGAGCAACGCCTGGTCGAAGCTGCTGGCCCCCTCGCCGTCGACCACGATGATGTGCTGCAGTTTTGACAGTTTGGGCCGCAGCGACTGCGCCATCACCTCGTGATCGAAGCCACGGAACAGTTTTGGTACGATCAAAAGCTTGGTTTCCGCGAAATCGAGCATGTAGCTCAGCTCATGTTCGCGGAAGATCGGCATCAGGGGGTTGACGACGGCGCCGACCCGGAACGCGGCGAGCGCGATCACGGCAAACTCCCACCAATTGGGGAGCTGAACGGAGACGACGTCGCGAGGGCCGACGCCGAGGCGCTTCAGGGCGGCCGCCGCGCGCGAAATCAGATCGCCGAGTTCGGCATAGGTGAAGCGCCTGGCCTCGGGGCGATCGGCGCGGTCGGCCAGAAGGGCGAGCTTTCCCGGCGTCGCCGCGATGGTCGCTTGCAGAAATTCGTCGAAGCTCTTGTCGATCCAGAAGCCGCCTGCGCGCATCGACCGTGCGTGGGCGACGGGATCAAATCGATTTCCGCTCATGCGTTCTCTCCCTGGAATCTTATCGCGGCGCTTGACGGCCTATTCGTTAGCTAGTGTACTAGTTTTCCGATGAACCGCAACTGCAAAATCGACCGGTCCGTTCACCTATCGACATGGGACCGCGTACCGACCGCGGCGGGCGCGACGGCGCCTTGAGAGAACAAGCGCAAGACGCATATGATAAACGTGTGTCCGAATACCGGAACGCGCGACGGGCGAAGGAGAAGGCACCATGAAAGCGGCGGTCCTGGAACGGCGCGGAGCCGAAGGCGTCAGTTGGCGGGATTTTCCCGATCCGGCCCCTGCCCCCGGCGAGTCCGTGCTCAAGGTCGCGGCCTCGTCGCTCAATCGCGTCGATCTCTACATGCGCGACAACGGCGCCGGGATCACGCACACCTTGCCGCAGGTGATGGGCGTGGAGGCCGCGGGCGAGATCGTCGAGGCCGAGCCCGGCAGCGGGTTGAAGCCCGGCATGAAGGCCGTCCTGTTTTCCGAGGCGTTTTGCAACAATTGCCGCTATTGCCTCGCTGGCGACCAGCCGCTGTGCGAGAACGTCAAGATCATGGGCGAGCACCGCCATGGCGGCTTTGCCGAATACATCGCGATGCCGAGCCGCTGTTTCTTGCCCTTGCCCGACAACACCGATCTGGTCGCGGCGGGCGCGCTGATGACGGGCCACCTCACCGCCTGGCGCATGCTGTTCGGCAAGAAAACTTTGCAGCCCGGCGAGAGCGTCCTGATCGTCGGCATCGGTGGCGGTGTCGCGGTCGCCTGCCTGCAGCTGGCAAAACTGGTGGGCGCGCGGGTCTTCGTCACCTCGTCCAGCGACGCCAAGATCGAGCGCGCGATCGCGCTGGGCGCCAGCGGCGGCGTCAACTACCAGAAAGACCGGGTGTCGAACGCGATCCTGCAAATGAGCAATGGCGGCGTCGATATGGTGATCGACAGCGTCGGCGAAGCGAGTTGGGGTGAATCGCTGCGGTCGCTGCGGCGCGGCGGGCGGCTTGTCACCTGCGGCGCGACGACGGGTTCCAACCCGCCGGCCGATCTGCAACGCGTGTTCATCCGCCAGCTGGAGATTTACGGATCGACCGGCGGCAGCCTCAGTGAATTCCGCCAACTGCTCGATGTATTCAATCGCGATCTGGTGAAACCGGTCATCGATGCGACATTTGACATGGCGGACATACGCGCCGCATTCGACCATCTCGCGTCCGGGGCGCAATTCGGCAAGGTGTCGCTGGTGCCGTGACAGGCAGGCCGCAAACAGGCGCGGCCTGACGCAGACAATTCGGCGCCGGTGTCGAAACTTGATCGACATCGGCGCCGGACCGCTCACTTCTTGCAGGCGGGATCGACCGGGGGAATGATGTCCGGGCCCGGCTCGATCTTCTTGATGTGGTAGGTCGGCTTGCCATCCTTACCCGGCAGGATCTGGCTGATGGCCATCCGCCGCACGGCCTGATGATCGCCCGCGCGCATCTCCACGTCGCCAAGCACCGTATCGGCCTTCAGGCCCGACAGCGCCGTCCGCACGGCGTTGATGTCGGTCGAATTCGCCTTGTTGAGTGCGGCCGCGATCAGCTGAATGGCGGCGTACTGGTCAGCGCCGGTGTAAGGCGGCAGTTCACCGTTGTACTTTTCACTGTAGGCCTTCACGAAGTCTTCGGCCTGCGCGCCCGGAAATCCGGCAACGAAGCCGATGTTCTGGTAGACGCCCAGCACCGTGTCGCCCTGAGCGGGCAGCGTTTGCGGGATCACGAAGGAATTTCCCAGCACCATCTTGTACTTCTTGAACAGGCCGAACTGCTGTTGCTGCTTGGCGAGGTTGATGGCGTCGCTGCCGAAGATCGTCACGAACAGGCCGTCGGCCGGTTCTGCGCCGAGCTCGGAAATCTTGGCGCCGAAGTCCGGCGTTCCGAACGGGGTGAACAACGTCTTCGCGATCGTTCCACCCTGCGAGGTAATCAAGCCCTTGAACTTGTCGGCGGAGTCGCGCCCTGCCGCGTAATCAACCGCAATGATGTCCCATTTCTTGACGCCCTGGTCCTTCAGGAATTCCCTGTAGGAACCCATGATCATCGAGTCGTTGGCGTTGACCCGGAAGTAATTCGGCGAGCAGCCCTTGCCGGTCAGACCATCGGCATTGGCCATCACTTCGACCATCAGGGCTTTCAATGCCGGAAGTTTCGCCTGTAGCGCCGGCGAGACGGACGAGGTGTCCATTCCGGTAATGAACAACGCGCCATCCTTCTGGACGGCGCGCGTGGCGCCGTCCACGGCGGTATCAGGCGTGCCGGGATAGGTGATAAAGACGGCTTCAAGCTTCTTGCCGGCGCCGCCGCCGGCGGCATTGATCCGCTCGATCGCCAGATTGACCGCCTTGGTCTGGGTTTCCTTCAGGCCGGCCAATGGCCCGCTGTCAATCAGCAGCACGCCGATCTTGACGGTATCGTTGGCGGAAGCTGTGGTCGGCGCCGTGGTTGCCATCGCGATGGCGAGGGCCGCCGAAAGCAGCGCGCCGAAGCCCGTACTGGTAAGTGCCTTCCTCATATGTCCTCTCCCTACGCCTGGTTTTAAATTTTCTGATTACAACGCCATCAGTGCCTGGTTCTCAGGCGCACCGATCGCCGGTGTCGGTCCTGAGCCGACGACTTCTCCCTTGGCCAGAATGATGAAGCGATCGGTCGCACGCTTGACCAGATTCAAATGTTGCTCGACCACCAGCACGCCGGTTCCGGCCTGGCGGATGGTATTGAGCGCGCCGACCAGCCCGTCGATCAGCACCGGCGAAAGGCCCTCCGACGGCTCGTCGAGCAAGACGAGACTCGGATTGGCCATCAGCGCCCGCCCAATCGCCAGCATCTGCTGCTGGCCGCCGCTCAACATGGTGCCGGGCCGGTTCGCGCGCTCTTCGAGCACCGGGAACAGATCGTAGACGGCCCTCAGATCCCAATACCCCGCCCTGCCCGTCGCCTTGCTGAGCAGCAGGTTCTCCTTGACGGTCAGATTGGGCAGGATGCGACGGCCCTGCGGCGCAATCGAAATGCCGAGTTTCGCCGCCATATAGCCGGGCAGATGATCGACCCTGCTGTCATGCACCCAGATTGCGCCGGAGATGATGTTGGTCTCGCGAAAAACCGAGAGCAGCAGCGTGGACTTGCCCGCCCCGTTGCGGCCCACCACGGCCACCGATTCCCCTTCATTGACCGTGAGGTCGATCCCATGCAGCACCGTCGAGGCGCCATAGCCGGCAACCAGCTTCTCGATGCGGAGCGCGCTCATGCCGCGGTTCCGAGATAGGCGGCGACGACGCGATGGTCGGCGCGAATTTGCTGGGGCGTGCCGGTGGCGAGGTGGCGGCCGAGGTCGAGCACGGTGACCTTGCCGCAGCACGCGAATACCGCGTCGACATCATGCTCCACCACGACCGCCGCAATCTTCCGCTCGCTCACGAGATCGCGCAGATGCTCGAACAGGTGCAGCGTCTCCGCCGCCGAAAGGCCTGCGCCCGGCTCGTCCAGCAACAGCAAATGCGGGCGGCCGATCAAGGCCAGGGCGACGTCCACCCTGCGCTGCACGCCGTAGGCGATGCGGCCGGCTTTCTGGTGCAGATAGCCGGAGAGATCCATCACCTCGATCACGTCGTCGAGCCTGTTGTCGCCAAGATGCTGCGCAACCAAATGAAGCTGTTCGTGAACGGTCAGATCCTGGAACACGCTGGTGCGCTGGAACGAGCGCGCCATGCCCTGCCGCCGCCGCCAGGCCACCGAGCGCCGCGTGATATCCTCGTTGCGATAGTGGACGGTTCCCGCGACCGGACGGCGGCGGCCGCAAACCGCGTCGAGCAGTGTGGATTTGCCGGCGCCGTTGGGACCGATCACGCCGTGAAGAATGCCGTCGCCAAGGACTTCCAGATCGACGTCCGACAGGGCCCGGACCGATCCATAGCTCACGGAAAGATTCTCGATCTTGAGCATGTCAGGACGTCTCCCGTCGTCCGCCGAACCCGAGCTTCCGCAGCCATGCCATGCTCGACAATCCGCCGACGACACCGCGCGGGAAAACCACGATGAACACGACGATGGCGATGCCGGTCAAAAGCTGCGTCAGCCCGCGCGCGCCGAATTCATCCTGCGCAAAGGAAAAGATCACGCCGCCCAGCAGCGGTCCCACGGAGCCGGCGATGCCGCCCATCAGGGCCGCGACCAGCGAATTGGTGCTGACCGAAATTCCAAGACTCTCCGGCGAGACGAAGCCGGCGTTGAGCACGTGCAGCAGGCCGGCAACGGCGGCGACGATGTTGACGAGCACATAGGCGATCAGGCGCGGCAGATAGGTGTCGAATCCCGAGAACCGCATGCGTTCCTCGTTCTCCCGCACCGCGCGCAGGATGGCGCCGAGGCGGGAGCGGCCGACGGCCCAAAGCGCCAAACCGGAAAGCCATGCGGCGACCCACATCACCAACCAGAACCGCGCCGGGCTGGCAAAGTCCGCAGCCTCCATGCCGAATACCGTACCCTTGAAGCTGACGACGAGCCCGTCGGCGCCTCCGGTATAGTCGCGCAATGCTTCCAGCATGACGGCGTGGCTGATCATCTCGCCGGCGGCAAGCGTCAGCATCATGAAGGCGAGCGGATTGGTGCGCACAATGAGCGCGCCAAGAACGGTGGCGTAGACGACAATGATGAGAAAGGCGGCGCACAACGCCCACACCGGGGTCAGGTTCCAGTCGTTCATGGCGATGGCGAACAGCAGACCGGAGCCGCCATAGATGCTCGCCGCGCCCAGCGCCACCAGTCCGGCCTGGTTCATCAGGAACGCGACGCTGAGGGCGAGCATGCCGAGCAGCAAGCCTTCATTGGCCAGCCGGAGCACGAAATCGCCGGCGAAGCGGGTTGGCGCCACCGCACCCACCACGAACACGATCGCAACCGCGACAAGGGTCAGCGGCACGCGCAGGGACGATCCGCCGATCGCGCCGAGTGGGGCAACGCGCTCGCTTGCCGCGGTCGTTGTCCGGTTACTCAATTGAGCACCCTGCCGCGCCCGATGCCGCGGGGGGCGACCAGCAACACGATCATCAGCAAGATGTAGGGAACCAGGGCCGCGATATTCGGCAGGAAAACCGATCCCGCGACCTGCATGAAGCCGAACAGCAATGCTGCGACGATCGCGCCACCAATGCTTCCGGTGCCGCCGATCACCACGATGATGAGGCAGTTGACGATCATCGTCACGTCCATTCCCGGGTCAATCGACAGATAGGGACCTGCCAGCACGCCGGCGACACCGGCGAACGCGGTGCTGAGGCTGGTCACCAGCAAGCTGAGCCGGTCGGCATTGATGCCCATCATGCGCGCAACGGACGGATCCTGACTCACCGCGCGGACATAGAGCCCCGAGGATGTGTATCTGAGCCACAGGGCAAGAAGCGCGCACGACCCCAGCCCCATGATGATCAGGAAAATGCGGTAGACCGGATAGGACAGGTTCAGCACCGTGACCGAACCGGACAGGATTTGCGGCGCATCGACGCTGCGCGCAACGCCGCCATAAAAGAAGATGATGATCTGCCCGAGGATGATGCCGAGCCCGAGCGTGACCAGCGCGACCTCGATATGCGACCTGCCCTGCAGGGGCCGCAGCGCCAGATACTCAAAGGCTATTCCGAGCAGCGCGAGCAGGATCGGCACCACGATCAATGCCAGCCAGAATCCACCCACCAGCGAGACCGTGTAGCCGAGATAGGCGCCGAGCATGTAAATCGCGCCGTGACCGAAATTGATGACGTCGCGCAGCCCGTAGATCAGCGCAAGGCCGCTGGCGAGCATGATCAACAGCGAGGCAAGCGCCAGCGAATTGGCGATCAGCAGCGCGATCACGCCGGCGCCCTCTCGTCATGCGTCCGCGGACGAAACGCGTCCGTCCGATACGCCGCCAATTTGCGCACCCGCTTCCGCAAAGCACCCTCCCCGCCACGTTAGGTGTGCGCCAACGATCCGATCGCGGGCGCGACGCCGAACTGCTTCTTTTCCCGCCGTGCCGGCGGAGCCGGGTCTATGCCCGCTATTTAGTACACGTGTTTATCATATACTTATATGTCCCGCAAACGCAAAACGCCAACCAACCTGCGCTGCTCTGCCACACGTATGCCGTCACGCCGGGAGTTTGCTCGACGAACTAGTACACAAGCGCAACGACGCGGCGGATTTCGGCGCACAAAACTGCAAGCCAACGAAGATCAACTGTCGAGCGCGTCCAGATCGGCCATCGCCGTCGTCATCCGCCCGATCATCGTCAGCGTCGTGGCCTCGGGCTGCATGTTCGGCAACAGCGGCGAGTGACACAGCGTGATCGTCCACATTGCGAGCGCGTGCACGATCTGCTGCCGATAGCGCCGGAAGCTGAGGTCGAAGTCCGGCTTGACGCCGGTCTTCTCCGCGAACCGCTCGATATAGCGGGCCAGCAGTTCGCGCTCCCAGCTCCGGCGATCATCCGGCGTCAGCGACGCCGTCACGGCGTAGGCGAAGTCGCGTGACCAATGGCCGCGCGACAGACATTGCCAGTCGCACAACCCCATTTGGCCCGAGCCTGTCCGGTACCAGTTGCCGATGTGCACGTCGGAGTGAATGAGGCCCTGCGGCTCGCTGTCATGCAGCGCAAGTGCGCGCATTGTTGCGGGCCAGACATCGTCGCGGCGCGCCATGACCGCAGCTGGAATGACGTGAGCGGCGGCGTCAAACGCTTTCCTCGTGTAATACTCGGTGCCCATTTTCGCCGCACCGATGGTGAACCATCGGGGATAGCTGGCGAGCCAGCGGTAGCGTTCGGCCAGCGTCGGATCGCCGTAGAAGCGGCCGTGCAACGACGCCAAGAGATCGATCATGTCGTCGGCCATGGCGCGGGTGACGTATGTCTTGTGATTGCAGAACGTCGCTGACTTGGTTGCGACCAAATCTTCCAGCAGATGGATCGCCGCAAACGTTCGCCGATCATAGGCGGAATGATAGCACAGCGGGGCTTCGATCTCGAGCTGGGCGCGGATCTGCGTAAAGAAACTGCCCTCCACGCGCGCCGTGCCGTTGAAGCCGCCGATCATGCGGGTGACGATACTCGGCAGCGACTTGGTGAAGATCGAGACCGGCAAGCCGGCGCGGCGACCTTCCTCGTTGTAGGACACTCTTAACTGATGCCGCTCGTGGGTGCCCGCACTCGCAGGCTTGATTTCAACGTCTGTGACAATGGCCCCCGGGACCTTGCCGCAGAGGACCGCCGTCAGCCATTCAGGCGTAACAGCGTAAGGTGTGCAGGGCACATCGTCGAACCGGCGCGCCATTGGCCGCGCCAGGCGCTCGTAAGCGACACGTCCGCTGATTTTCAGCGCGGCCAAGGCCGTATCTGTTGATTGTCCCATCTTCTCGATTCCCCTTAAGCGGCGCAAACCTCAACCGATCACACGTTCCCGACGCAATTCGCCGATTATTTCGGATGACAGACCTATTTCACCCAGCACGTCGTCGGTGTGCTGTCCCAGCACCGGCGGCGGCCTGCCTGCGCGACGTTCCGCCCCGTTGATCAGAACCGGGTGACCGACACCCTTCAGCCTGCCCGCGGTCTGGTGCTCGTAATCGACAATGATGCCGCTCGCTTTGGTGTGCGGATGGTCGAGCAACTGCGCGATCGAATTGATCGGCGCGCAGGGCACGCCGACGCCGGTCAGCACCTCGTTCCAGTGCGCGACGGAATTTTGCCGCAGCGCCGCCTGGACATGACCGAGGGTTTCCTTGCGGTGCGCAACGCGATCCGCATTGGTCCTGAATCTGATATCATCGACGATTGCGCTCAATCCGGTGACCGCACAGAATTTGCGCCAGAGATTGTCGTTGGCGACCCCGATCATGATCGGCCCGTCGGCCGCCTCGAAGGCCTGATAGGGACAGAGCGATTCATGGCTCGATCCGCATTTCGGCGGCTGAACGCCGCGCTCCCAGAAGGTCTGGAGGTTGTAACCGAGCAGGCCCAGTGCGGTTTCGAACAGCGAGACCTGGATCTCGCCGCCCTTCCCGGTTTTTTCCCGCGCATACAGCAGCGCCAGAATGCCGCTGAAGGCATGCACGCCGGTCATCTGGTCGATCGGCGAGATCGGACTGCGGATATAGCCGCCGTCCTCGTCGCCGGTCATCGACATGACCCCGCAAAATGCCTGCAGGATCACGTCATAGCCGGGCGAGTTTTTCAGCGGCCCGGCGCGGCCAAACCCGGAGATGCTGCAATGAATCAGGCGGTCATTCAGGGTGCGCAGCGTTGCGGCGTCGATGCCAAGGCGCTCAGCGACCCCCGTTCCGAAACTTTCGATGGCGACGTCGGCGGATTTTGCAAGCGCGTGGACGATCTCGCGGCCCTTCTCCGTTTTCATATCGACGGCGATGCTACGCTTGTTCCGGTTGGCGCTGAGAAAGACCGTGCCGAGGCCCGGCGCCGGAAACGGCGGCCAGCCGCGCGTCTCATCCCCCTGGCCGACGGTCTCCACCTTGATGATGTCGGCGCCGAGATCGCCGAGATATTGCGCACATAGCGGACCTGCCAGGACCTTCGACAGGTCGAGGACGCGGATGCCGGTCAGGGGTTTTGACACTGTCGTTCTCTCAATTGAGTTGCGCGAGCCGCGGTAGATGAAGTTTCGACGCCGGCATCAGTCAGGCGCCCGGCTGGGCGGAGGAGAAGGCACCTGCCATGTAGGCGGGAAAGCCGTATTTCGTGACCAGCAGATAATCCGCCGCGCGGCGCTGATCCTCGGAGAAAGAGGCCCGCCATTGGTCTGCCACGGCATACGCCCGCGCCAGCCGCTCACGCAGCGCGCATTTGCCGTCGGTGACAGGCTCCGCCTCCAGCCAGAATGCGGATTGCGCAATGACGCCATCGAATGCCGGCGCCTTGCCCGGGCCGTGAAAACCGGCGCGGGCGAACGCGTTTGCAAGCGTTGCATCTGCTCCGGCCTGCAGCGCCTCGGATACCGCCGCCACGGCCTGTTCGACGGGCGCCGGAATGCCTCCCGCCTTGCGAAAACGGTCATGATCGAGCCGCCCGAGAAACAGCGTCCTGATCATGTTGCGCGGCTCGCGCCGCTGGATGAGCTTTGAGAATATCTGCATCTCGCTGCGGATCGCCGCATCAAAGGGTTGCGGCAGCCCTTGCGCGACGCAATCGAGAATAGCGAGCGGCGCCGGATAGTGCCCAAGTGTTTCCGCCAGAACACCCTCGCGTTTCCGCTCGATGATTGAAGCTGCATCATCGACATCCACCGGCCGCCAACTGGAACGGTCCCAAGGCTGCGACGCCGATGGATGCGACAGCACCCATCGTTCCGCCGCCGCCACCTCTTCGCCGGCAGGAACCAACTCATCGACCACGCCGGCGGCAATAGCGGCCTGGCCGGACAGCCGCGCACCGTCCAGCAGGATCGGAAATGCCTTTTCGATTCCGGTCAGACGCGGCAGCCGTTGGGTTCCCCCACCTCCCGGCAACAGCCCGACCAGAGACTCCGGCAAGCCAAACGCGACCTTGGGATCATCGACCATGACCCGGTGGTGGGTCGCCAGCGCCAGTTCGCCGCCGCCGCCGAGCGCCAGGCCCGCGATTGCCGCCGCGACCGGCTTGCCCGCGGTTTCGATTCCACGCAGCGCCTGACTGAGGCGGAAGAAATGGTCGAACGCCACGCGATCACGCGTCTCGGCCGGCGCTGCCATGATCATGTCGTAGGCCAATCCCAGTTCGGCGAGATCGGCGCCGGCACAGAATGCCGATGGCTTTCCCGAGCGGATCACCACGCCCTTGACGTCGCTGTCGCGGAGCCACCGGCTGAAAATGGCGAGTTCGGCAATCGCGGCGTTGGAGAACACATTCATCGGACGGCCGGGCATGTCGAAAACAAGATGCAGGACATTGTTTTCGCGGCGTTCGGCGCGGAATTGCTGCAACTTTCGCAGTTCGTCCATGGGCTTCCTCTCCGCCGTTGTTTTTTGCCCTATAGCATATCGTATATCTGTGTACTAGTTTAAACCAGCAGCTTTGCCGCCTTGAAAAATGCTCTACTTCGGTTGCAGCGATGATGCCGCAGGGCGCGAAAGTTCTGACACTGACGTTATTTACCGCTGATGCAAAAAGCCCGCGGCGCCAGCTTGCCTTTTACCATCCTCGAACATATAGTACACTACCTAACTAAATTGATGTGGACGGATGTCGATGATCGAGCGCACCATTTTCCGCGAGGAACATCATATTTTCCGGGAATCGGTCCGGCGCTTCGTCGATCGCGAGATCGTGCCGTTTCATGCGCAGTGGGAAAAGGACGGCATCGTGCCACGGGAACTGTGGCTCAAGGCCGGCGCCGAGGGGCTACTCTGCTGTACCGTTCCGGAAGAATATGGCGGCATGGGCCTCGACTATTTGTTCGACGTGGTCGTGTTCGAGGAATTATGGCGCTCCGGCGCGAGCGGCCCGGGATTTCTGATTCACACCGATCTCGTGGCGACCTATCTGCTTTCGTTCGGCACCGAAGCGCAAAAGCGGCGTTGGCTGCCGAAGATGGTCTCGGGCGAAGCAATCGGCTCGCTCGGCATGACGGAACCGCATGCCGGCAGCGACCTCAAGGCGATCCGGACCCGCGCCGTGCGCGATGGCGATGATTTCGTCATCAACGGCCAGAAGGTCTTCATCTCGAATGGCCAGCTCTGCGATTTCGTCGTGCTGGCGACCAAGACCGACGGCAGCGCCGGCGCCAAGGGCCTGACGCTGTTCATCGTCGAGAGCAACCGGCCCGGCTTTCAGCGCGGAAGAAACCTCGAAAAAATCGGGATGAAGGCCCAGGATACCTCCGAACTGTTCTTCGAGAACATCCGCATTCCCGCGACCAACATGCTCGGACAGGAGGGTAAGGGTTTTGCCCTGATGATGACGAAGCTGTCGCAGGAGCGGCTGGCCCAGGCGATCCGATCCGCCACCGTCACCGAAACCGTGATTGACTGGACCGTTGAATACACGTCGGACCGCAGCGTGTTCGGTCAAAAGCTCGCCAACTTCCAGAATACCCAGTTCAAGCTCGCCGATCTCAAGACCAAAGCAACGGTCGCCCGTGTCTTTACCGATCGATGCATCTCGCTCTTCATGGAAGGAAAGCTCGATCCGGTCGACGCCGCGATGGCCAAGATGTTCACTTCCGAACTTCACTGCGAAGCGGTCGATGAATGCCTGCAATTATTCGGCGGCTGGGGTTATATGACGGAGTACCCGATCGCGCGCGCCTATGTCGACGCCCGGATCGTCAAGATTGCGGGCGGATCGATCGAGATCATGAAAACCATCATCGCCCGCCAGATGTTCGCGCAATGTGGTTTTGCGCTCACCAAGAGCGGTTGATCGCATTGATGCCACACGGCCGGCGGACGCCAAGGTATCCGCCGAAACAGAACAGACGACCGAAGCGTCGCAAACCAAGGGAGTGAGATTTGAGAGGCTTATCAGGCAAGGTAGCGATCGTTACCGGCGGCGGCCAGGGCATCGGCCGCGCCATCACCCTTCGGCTCGCGGAAGAAGGCTGCAAGGTCGCGATTTTCGACATCAATCCCGACGCCGGACATGAGACGGCGAAACTGGCGCCGCAGTCGGCGATCACGACCTACACCGTCGATGTCGGCGACCGCGCCTCGGTCGATCGCGCAGTCGCGCAGGTCGAGGCCGAAATCGGCCCCATTTGGGTTCTCGTCAACAACGCCGGCTGGGACCGGCCGATGCCGTTCCTGAAGACCGACAAGGAACTCTGGGACAAGATCATCCGCATCAATCTGTATGGTCCGCTCAATACCCACCACGCCATCGCGCCGCTGATGGTCGAACATGGCGGCGGCCGTATCATCAATATCGCCTCCGACGCGGCCCGCGTCGGCACCAGCGACGAGGCGGTCTACTCGGCCTGCAAGGGCGGGTTGATCTCCTTCACCAAATCGATCGCCCGCGAACTCGCCCGCAAGAACGTGCTGCTGAATGCGGTGTGTCCGGGCCCCACCAACACGCCGATGATGGCGGCGGTGCTGGGCGAAGGCGAACAGGCTGTGAAATGGAAGGACGCGATGGTTCGCGGCATTCCCTTAAAGCGCATGGGCGAGCCCGACGACTATGCCGGGATCATCGCTTTACTGGCGTCGGACGACGGCAAATTCATCACCGGACAGGCCATCTCGGTCTCCGGCGGCATGAACATGATCTAGCAGATGTGAGGTTTAGCGATGATAGCAGATCCGACCAAATTCACCGACGTAATCTACGAAGTCCGCGATCGTGCCGCATGGATCATCATCAACCGACCCAAGGTCTATAATGCCTTTCGCGGCCAGACCCTCGAAGAACTGATTCAGGCGTTCCAGATTGCCGCCAACGACCGCAACGTTTCGAGCATCGTGCTGACCGGCGCCGGCGACAAGGCCTTCTGCACCGGCGGCGATCAGTCCGCGCATGAAGGGCAATATGACGGCCGCGGCGTCGTCGGGCTGCCGATCGACGAGTTGCAGGGCCTGATCCGGGATGTTCCCAAACCTGTCATTGCACGCGTCAACGGCTTTGCGATCGGCGGCGGCAACGTGCTGGCGACGCTGTGCGACCTGACGATTGCCGCCGACACCGCGCAGTTCGGGCAAGTCGGACCGAAAGTCGGCTCCGTCGACGCCGGCTGGGGCACCGCCTTGCTGGCCCGCCACGTCGGCGACAAGAAGGCGCGCGAAATCTGGTTCATCAACGACCGTTACACCGCCGAACAGGCGCGTGAAATGGGCCTCGTCAACAAGGTGGTTCCGGCCGCCGAACTCGATGCCGCGGTCAAGGACTGGACCGACAAGCTTGCGCAGCGGTCACCGACCGCGATCGCGCTCGCAAAACGCTCGTTCAACGCCGACAGCGACAACATTCGCGGTATCAGCAACCTCGCCCTACACGCCGTGAAGCTCTTCTACGATACTGCGGAATCGAAGGAAGGTGTCGCCGCCTTCAACGAGAAGCGGACGCCGGACTTCCACAAGTTCACTTAAGCTTCGACAATGAACGCGTCGCTTCCCTCGCCTTGCTGATGCCCTCTCCGGCATCAGCCGAACGCGCTCCGCAAGAGGAAAACACCGTGCCGGCACGTAAGGTCATCATCTCCTGCGCGATCACGGGCTCGATCCATACGCCCTCGATGTCGCCTCACCTCCCGGTGACGGCGGCGGAGATCGCGGAATCCGCTCTCGGGGCGGCCGAGGCAGGCGCCGCGATCGTGCACCTTCACGCCCGCAATCCGATAGACGGCCGGCCGGATCAGTCGCCGGAAGCCTTCGAGCCGTTTCTTCGTGTCATCAAGCAGCGATCCGACGTGGTGGTGAATCTGACGACCGGCGGCTCGCCCTATATGACCGTCGAAGAGCGGATCAAGCCCGCGGCAGTCTGGAAGCCGGAGGTCGCCAGCCTGAACATGGGATCGATGAATTTCGGCCTGTTCCCGATGCTCAAGCGATACAAGCAGTTCAAGCATGACTGGGAGCCCGCGATGCTGGAGGGCTCCCACGACCTCGTGTTCCGCAATTCCTTCAAGGATATCCGTTACGCGCTGGAAACGCTTAACTCGACCGGCGCGCGCTATGAGTTCGAGTGCTACGACACCAGTCATCTCTACAATCTGCATTACTTCTGGACCGAGGGTCTGGTGAAAGCGCCGCTGTTCATCCAGACCGTGTTCGGCCTCCTGGGCGGCATCGGCGCGCATCAGGAAGACGTCATGCACATGAAGCGCACCGCCGATCGCCTGTTCGGCGGCAATTATCGCTGGTCGGTGCTGGGCGCCGGGCGCGCACAAATGCCGGTCGCGGCGATTGCGGCGGCCATCGGCGGAAATGTGCGCGTCGGCCTCGAAGACAGCCTGTGGATCGGCGCCGGCCAACTTGCGGCGTCGAACGCCGATCAGGTGACGCAGGTTCGAAAGATCATCGAAGGGCTGGGCCTGGACGTCGCGACGGCCGACGAGGCGCGCGAGATCCTTGAGCTCAAGGGCGGCGACAAGGTCGCGTTCTGACCGCTGATCGATCGGAATGATGTAGCGGCCGGATCGCCAAAAGCAATCAACGGGAGGCCTCAATGCTGCCCCATCGCAGGGTTTACGACGAAGAACATCAACAGTTCAGGGAAACCGTGCGGCGCTTCGCGGCATCGAAGATCGCGCCCGATTTCGCACGATGGGAAGAAGCCGGGATCATCGACAGGTCGCTCTGGGGCGCCGGCGGCGCGGCCGGCCTGCTCTGCCCGCAGGTCCCCGAAGAGTTCGGCGGCGCCGGCGGTGACTTCCGGCACAATGCCGTCGTGATCGAGGAACTCAGCTATTCCGGCTTCGCAGGCCCGGCCACCGACTTCTCCGTGCACAACGATGTCTGCTGCGGGTACCTGCTCAGTTACGGCACACCCGAACAAAAGAAGAAATGGCTACCGCGCATGGTGACGGGTGAAACCGTCTGCGCGATCGCGATGACCGAACCCGGCACCGGCAGCGACCTGCAGGGCATCCGCACCCGCGCGTTACGCGAAGGCGACGAGTTCGTGATCTCGGGCCAGAAGACCTTCATCTCCAACGGGCAGATGTGCGACCTCGTCATCGTCGTTGTCAGGACCAACCCGGAAGGTGGTTCACGAGGAATGAGTCTGGTTCTTGTCGAGACCGACCGTCCCGGCTTTCGCCACGGCCGCAACCTCGAAAAGCTCGGACACCTCTCCTCCGATACATCAGAACTGTTCTTCGACGGCGTGCGCGTCCCCGTCAGCAATCTGCTGGGAGCGGAAGGTGGCGCGATGGGCGCGCTGATGAGCGAGCTGCCGCAGGAGCGTTTGACCATCGCGCTGCATTCGATCGCCGCGGCGCAGAAGGCCTTCGATCTTGCCAAGGACTACGTGCAGCAGCGCAACGCTTTTGGATCGCCGATCGGCAGCTTCCAGAACACAAGGTTCAAGTTGGCCGACCTGAAATCCGATCTTGCGGTGGGATGGGCCTATGCCGACCAGTGTCTGCACGACCATATCAACCACGAACTAACCACCTACGCGGCGTCGACGGCAAAACTCTGGATCACCGAAATGCATGGCCGGCTTGTCGACCAATGCCTGCAATTCTTCGGCGGCTACGGCTTTATGCGCGAGTATGAGATCTGCCGCCTCTACGCGGATGCGCGGGTGCTGCGGATCTACGGCGGCACCTCGGAAATCATGCGTGAGCTGATTTCGCGCAATCTGTAGGGCAGATCGGGGCTGCATCGTTCGAGAAGCCGCTTCGCGGCTCTCACGTCGTCATGCCGGCCTTGTGCCGGGCATCCACATCCTGGCTTCCTTAGGCAAGAAAGACGTGGATGGCCGGGACAAGCCCGGCCATGACGAAAAAGCGAATCATTTTCAGAATTCCTCAATAGCTCTTCGGCAATTCCAGCACCTTCTCGGCAATAAAACTGAGGATCAACTGTTCGGTGATCGGGGCCAGCCGCGTGATCGAGACTTCGCGGAACAGGCGCTCGACGTGATACTCTTTGGCGTATCCAAAGCCGCCATGGGTCATGATCGCCTGCCACGCCGCGTCGTGGCCGGCGCGGGCGCCGAGGAATTTGGCGGCGTTGGCTTCGGCGCCACAGGGTCTGTCGTGATCGTAGAGCCAGGCAGCACGCATCGCCATTTGCCAGGCTGACTCCAGATACATCCAGTTTTCCGCGAGCGGATGCTGGATGCCCTGATTCTGGCCGATCGGCCGGTCGAACACCACGCGCTCCCTTGCATATTTCGCCGCCCGGCGCAGCGCGTCCTGGCCGATCCCGATCGCTTCGACCGCAATCAGGATACGCTCGGGATTGAGGCTGTGCAGGATGTAGGAAAAACCCTTGCCCTCCTCGCCGATCCGGTCGGCTTCCGGAATGAACAGGCCGTCGATGAAGATGGCATTGGAATCAACCGACTTGCGGCCCATCTTTGGAATGCGATGAACGTCGATCTTGGACCGGTCGAGGTCGGTGTAGAAGATCGTGATGCCATCGGTCGGCCGCGCGCAATCTTCATACTTGGTGGTCCGGGTCAGCAGCATGATCTTGTTGGCGACCTGTGCGGTCGAGGTCCAGACCTTCTGGCCGTGCACGAGATAGCCACCGGGGACCTTTTGCGCGAAAGTCTTGATCCTGGTCGTGTTCAGCCCGGCATCCGGCTCGGTAAAACCGAAGCAGCATTGATCTTCGCCGGCGACCAGCCGCGGCACCCAGCGCGCCTTCTGTTCCGGCGTGCCCTTCACGACGATCGGATGCGGTCCGAACAGGTTGATATGCACCGCCGATGTCGCGGACATACCGCCGCCATGGCTGGCGACTTCATGCATCATGATCGCAGCCTCGGTCACCCCGAGACCGGAACCGCCATACTCTTCCGGCATGGTGATGCCGAGCCAGCCGGCGTCGGCCATCGCGCGATGAAATTCGAACGGAAACTTGCCGTCGTCATCGCGCGCCAGCCAGTAGTCGTCGCCAAAGCGCGTGACGACTGAGCGTACGCCCTCGCGAATAGCCGCCTGATCGTCTCCCGGCTCGAACTCGTTGGCCAATGCACTCATGTGACGTCCTCCCCGACCGAGGCGAGCGCGCGCTTTGCCGCGATCAGATGCGGCATGTCATACATCTTGCCGTCGATGCCGAGCGTTCCCGCATCAGGCTGCGCGGCAAAGGCCGCCACCACGCGGCGCGCGTGGGCCAGATCGGTCTCCGACGGCGTGAAGCATTGATTGATCGTCGCGACCTGAGCGGGGTGAATGGCGATCTTTCCAACAAAGCCGTCGCGGCGTGCGATCCGGCAGCTTTCCGCCAGCCCCTTCTCGTCCTTGAAATCCACATACAGCGTATCGAGCGCCATGACTTCAGCGGCACCAGCTGCAAACAGGCATTGCGCCCGCGCTACCTGATAGGGAAACGTCCAGCTCCCGTCGGCTTCCTTGTTGGACAGCGCGCCGAGCGCCGCGCCCAGATCCTCCGCGCCCCACGTCATCGCAACCAGGCGCCTGCTCGGCGTTGCATAACTCGCAAAGCCGATCATCGCAGCCGGTGTCTCGGTCGCCACCACGAGTAACTTCACATGCCCCGGCGTGACCCCGGTAGCCACCTCGAGCACGTCGACGTAGTTCGAAATCAGTTCGATATCCTGCGTGCCGTTGACCTTCGGGATCAGGATGCCGTCGAGGCCCGGACGAACAACCGCCGCGAGGTCTTCGAGCGTCAGCTCGCTGCCGAGCGGATTGATGCGCACCAGAAACGCCCAGTCGCGCGCCGGACCACCCAGCAGGTTTTTCACCATCTCGCGCGCCAGCGCCTTGCGCGGCGGCGCTACGGCATCCTCAAGATCGAGGATCAGCGCGTCGGCGCCGATACCGGATGCCTTTGCGAATTTGTGCTCGCTGTCGCCAGGCACAAACAGAAGGGAGCGCAATCTCATGCGGGACGCCTCATCATCAGGCCTGTGCGGCGGCAATAAGCGATTTCCTCGTTGTGCTGGTTGAAGCCGCGATGCTCGAACGTGACGATGCCCTGGGTCGGGCGGGACTTGCTCTCGCGCACCGCCAGGATCTTCGTTTCCGCCCTGATCGTATCACCGGCAAAGACCGGGCGTGGAAATTTGGTGTCTTCCATCCCGAGGTTTCCGACCGTCGTTCCAAGGGTGGTGTCCTGCACCGACAGGCCGATGACAAGGCCGAGGGTGAAGATCGAGTTCATCAGCGGTTTGCCGAATTCGGTCGATTTGGCGTATTCGTGATCGATGTGCACGGCCGCCGGATTATAGGTCAGCGACGAGAACAGGATGTTGTCCATGTCGGTGACCGTCCGCCGGATTTCATGAACGAAAGTTTGCCCGACCGAAAACTGCTCGAAATAGAGTCCCGCCATCCCGTTTCCTCGCCTTTCTGTATTCGTACACATGCATACTATTTCTTATTGACGCTGCCCGACAGGAGTCAGGGCGCTTTCTTCAACGCCTCCGGAAGCCTGGAGCGATGAAAGCCTTCAAAGGGCGCGCTACGATTGTGCGGTTCGAGCTTCCACGTGGTCCGCGCATTCGGTGTGCCGCCATCGACCCGAATGCAGGAACCGGTGACGTAGGCGGCAGCCGGCGACAACAGATACACAATCGCGGCCGAGATTTCGGCCTCGGTGCCGAACCGCTGCAGCGGCACACCGGCCGTGAAATCATGCAGCTTCTTTTGCATTTCCGGCGTGTAGGTATCAAACCCGCTGGACACGATGCCTCCCGGCGCGACCGCATTGACGCGAACCCCGGAAGCGGACCATTCGCACGCCGCGGTTTCGGTGAGCGTCAGCATTCCGCCGCGCGCCGCACCGGAGTGGGCGAACTCGGGCCAGCCATGCCAGATGTCGGCAATGATGTTGACGATGGCCCCGCCATTGGCCTCCATCCAGCGGTTGTAGACCTCGCGCATGAAAATGAAGCCACCGGTCAAATTGCTGCGGACCACGGCCTCAAAGCCCTTGGTCGAGATGGTTTTCATCGGCGCGCGATATTGACCCCCGGCATTGTTCACCAGCCCGTCGATGCGGCCATAAGTGCCGAGCACCGCGTCGATCGCAGCGATTACCATCGTTTCGTCGCGGATATCGCAAACATGGGTGAGGACCCGTCCGCCATCCTCTTCAATCTCCGCCCTCACCTCCGCCAGCTTTTCGGCAGTGCGGCCGAGGATCGCGACATTGGCACCGAGAGCAACCAGTTCGTGTGCGGTGCAACGGCCGATACCGCTGCCGCCACCGGTGACGATAATCGTCTTGCCCTTGAACAGATCGGACCTGAAAACCGATTGATACGGCATCGTGCTCTCCGAGAGTGACGGACTGGCGGGTCACGCCGCATTGCCAGAATTAGTACACTATATTATGATATGGTGTACTCTGTTTCGCAAGCGCTTTGCGGCGGGCCTCGCCACAAGGCCGGAGGCCGAACGATTGGAACAACCGGCCGCTTATGGCCATCCACATCGCCCCGTGACATTGTGTTGTCCCGGCGCCGAATGATGCCCTTGGAAACGCACGACATGGACAAATTCACGACCATCACCGTCGAAGCGCGCGACACCATTGAAATCCTCTCCCTCAATCGGCCGGATGCGCTCAATGCGGTGACACCAGCGATGGCCGACGAGCTGATCGCCTACTTTTCGGGTCTGCACGAACGCCTGACCACGCGCATCGTCATCTTCCGCGGCAATGGGCGGGCGTTTTGCGCCGGGGCCGAACTCGGATCCGATGCGTTCGCAGCGCCCGGCGCGGGGCGTCCGCAGCGGCAGCTGGACATGCAGCAGCGCTATTCGCGGATCATCCGCCTGATGCGAAGTTGCCCGCAGCCGATCGTCGCACTTGTTCAGGGAGCGGCATGCGGCGCCGGGTTTTCCTTGCTGCTGGCCTCCGATGTTCGCTTCGCGACGCCGGCGGCGCGGATGAACGCCGCCTACATACGCGTCGGCGTCGGCGGCTGCGACATGGGGTCCGGCTATCTGCTGCCGCGGCTGATCGGTCTTTCGGTGGCGTCGGAATTGTTGCTGACCGGGCGGTTTCTGGGTGCAGACCGGGCCAAGGCGGTAGGACTCGTCAGCGACGTCGTTGACGACGACAAATTGCTCGAGACCGGCCTTGCTTTCGCTGCTGAAATGGCCCGCGCCTCGCCAATGGGCTTGCGCATGACCAAGCAAACGCTGAACGCGCTGATCGACGCTCCCGGCATCGATGCCGCGCTGATGATCGAGGACCGCCAGCAGGTGATGCTGCTTGAAACCAGCGACCACCAGGAGGCTGTCGCGGCAATTCGAGAGAAGCGCGACCCGACCTACAGGGATCAATAGAACCTATCTTCCCGCAAATGTCGGTTTGCGCTTCTCCCTGAAGGCTTTTATCCCCTCCTGGGCATCCGCCGTTCGCGAGATCGCTGCGAGCGTTTGTGCCTCATCTTCCATCTGGCTCTCGATGGAACGGTTGAGCGTCTGCAGGAACAGGCGCTTGATCCCGCCATAGGCTTCGGTGGGACCCAAAGCCAGATCGCGCGCGATCTTCTCGGCCTCGGCGACAACCGCGTCGTCGTTCACGACATAGTCGACCAGCCCCGTCGCCAGCGCGGCGTCGGCGTCCATCGTCTCCGCCAGCAGGAAAAACCGCCGGGCACGGGCGACCCCGATGCGCCGCGTCACGGTTGTCGTCGAGCCGCTGTCCGGCGTGAAGCCGATCCTGGCGAATGCGGATGAAATGCGCGCCGATTTGCCGATCACCACCAGATCGCCCGCGGCCATCAGCGAAACGCTTCCGCCCGCGACGTTGCCTTGCACGGCCACGACGACCGGCGCACGCATGCGGACCATCCGCACGATGGCGGCATGCAAATCGGCTGTCCAAGACTTGATGGTCACGGGCAACGCGGCGCCACGGGAGGCGAGCGCTGCGAGATCGCCGCCGACACTGAACAGCCTTCCGCGTGCGGAGATCAGCACGGACCGCACATCGTCGCGCTCGCTCAATTCTGCCATGCAAAGGCCGAACTCGCGGCAGAAGTCGCCGTCGATCGGGTTGCCCCGCTCGGGCTGATTGAGAACGATATGCGCGAGGCCACCGTCGATCGTGCATTCGAAGCTGGTGGTAGCGATTGCCAGACCCATTGCGTCTCTCCCAGGGCATTCGGACCTTCTTGGAAATGCGTTCGAGGCGGCCAGCATGGACCGGCTTTTCGTCGCCGGCCTGGCGTCAGGCTGACCGGCCTTCCTTTTCCTTGCGCGTGGAGGCTTGAATGGCCTCGCGCGCCCGCTGCCAATCGTCAGGCGAAAGTTTTGAGAGCCCGGCAAACGTGCTTGGCGCCGCCAGATGATGCCCGCCGTCGATGCTGATGGTGTCGCCGGTGATGTAGCTGCAGCCATCCGACATCAGGAAGATCATGAGGTTGCGCAGCTCATCCATCTTGCCGAACCGGCGCAGTGGAACCTCGTCCGCCTGGGTCGCCCCCACGCCGGTCTCCGCCAGCGGATTGAGCTTGTCCCAGGCATTCTCGGTCGGAAACGGACCGGGCGCGACCGCGTTGACGCGGATGCCCTTCGGTCCCCATTCGACTGCGAGCGACATCGTCATCGCATGGACGGCGGCCTTGGCCATCGCGGCCGGCACCACATAGGCCGATCCTGTCCAGACCCAGGTGACGAGATTGCTGATGATCACGCCGGGAAGCCCCGCCGCAATCCAGCGTCTTCCGCAGCCCTGCGCCGCGTAAAACGAGCCGTCCATGATGGTCGACCTGATCGCCTCGTAACCGCGAGGCGACAACGTCTCGGTCGGCGCCAGGAAATTGGCGCCGGCGTTGTTCACGAGGCCCGTGAGAGGTCCGGTAGCCCAGATTTCCGCCATCATCTTTTCAATGCTGTCGGGATCGCGAACGTTGGCGACCAGCGCCTCGGCCTGCCCGCCCGATCGCGCACGAATTTCGCCCGCCGCCTGCTCGAGAATTTCCGGCCGGCGGCCGCAGATGAAGACATGCGCGCCATGCGCGGCAAAGCCCAAGGAAATCTCCTTGCCGAGCCCCGTGCCGCCGCCGGTCACGAGGATGCGCTTTCCCTTGAGGACGTCACGGCTGAACATGAACGGCAAATCCCGCTATTCGAAGCTTACATTACAGCCAAGCCAGGCCGCCAAGCCAAATTAATACACTAATGTACTTCATCTGTAAATCGCGATCGTCCCGACTCAAGGATGTCCCCGGGAGCTCGATCCGGCCTAATCCCCAGCAAATAGAGCCGATTCCTGGGGATACGCACGGCCATGAATCGCCCCGGACGGGATCGCCGCGGCGCGTTCCTTTTAAAATACGCTTGTGTATGATATCAGTTGAATCGCCGGTGATGGACACGCGATCGGTATCAGCTTCTGACGAGGAAAAAATCGAATGGTCGACCGGCCCGACTGGGATCTCCGACTAGGCTACCTCATCCACGACGTTTCCCGGCTGCGCCGGATGATGTTCGACCGCGCCCTGGCGCCGCTCGGCATCACGCGGTCGCAATGGTGGGTGCTTGCCTTCATCTCGCGGAAAGACGGACTGCCGCAGACTCAGCTAGCCAATGAGCTCGACGTCGGCAAGGTCGGCGTGGGAGCGCTGATCGATCGTCTGGAGTCTTCCGGCTTCGTGCTTCGGCAGGCGGACCCGGTCGATCGCCGCGTCAAGCGCGTCTTTGTCACCAAGCAGGCGCGCGGCTTCCTGGAAAAACTTCGCAAGGAGACCGACAAGTTCAATGCCCAACTGACCAACGGGATTGACAGGCAGGCATTGGAGGCGGCTTCGGACGCATTGCTGGCGATGAAGCACAATCTGCTGGCGATGTCCGACGGAAGCGCCCTGCCGGATGAGAGCGAAGCAGACGTCGGCAAGAAGGGCAAACCACGGAAGAGCAGGAAAGCGGCATAGCCGCTCATCCCTTTACGTGCTGAGCAGACCGCATCGATCGTTAGCGATGCGGTGGCGCTCTATGACACGATGTCTCGCCCCCAAATATCGGCATTGGGGCGTGCCTGCTTCAGCAACTCCGCAACCTTTGGACCCAACTCATTGGGATCCTCGACCGGCTCTATCCCCGGCCCCGCGTGCCAGCCTTCGGCAATTTTGAGAATGCCATCGCCCGCTTCGAACACGCGGCCCGTGACGTCGCGGGCTTCCTCGCTGGCCAGCCAGACGACGATCGGCGCGACCCAGCGCGGATTGCGCCGCTTGATGTCTTCCTCGGTGCGCTCCCTCAATCCTTCCGTCATCCGGGTCTGCGCGCGCGGCGCGATAGCGTTGACGGTTATTCCATACTGCCGGAGTTCGGTCGCGCTGATGATGGTGAAGGCGGCGATGCCCGCCTTCGCCGCCCCGTAATTGGTCTGGCCGACATTGCCGAACAGGCCTGAGGCGGAAGACGTATTGATCAACCGCGCGCCCACCGGGGAACCGCGCCGCTTGGCTTCCTGCCGCCAATATTGTGCCGCATGGTGCGAAGGCGCGAACGTCCCCTTCAAATGCACCTTGATGACGCTGTCCCATTCCTGCTCCGTCATGTTGACCATCATGCGGTCCCGCAGGATACCGGCATTGTTGATCAGGACGTCGAGGCGCCCGAATGCCCCAACCGCTTCGTCGATCAGCGCCTTCGCGCCGCCCCAGTCGCTGACGTCGTTGCCGTTCACGATCGCCTCGCCGCCGGCATCTCTGATCGCTTCGACCACCGACTGCGCCGGCGTCAGATCGGCGCCCTCACCGGCCGCGGTGGCGCCGAGATCGTTGACGACGACCTTCGCTCCCTGCTCGGCCAGCATCAGCGCGTATTCGCGCCCGAGGCCGCGGCCCGCACCTGTCACGATCGCAACACGTCCCGCACACAGATTTCCCATTTTCATTGTTCCTGGATCGTTTCGTTTCACTGACACATACACTCAGGGCAAACTCGCCATCGCCGCAGCGCCATTTGCGCACGTCGACGAACAGCAGAGCGCCGTTCACTTCTTTTCGATCTTCGCGGTCGCGACGATCTCGGCCCAGCGCCTGGTATCCGCCTCCTGAAAGGCCCCGAGCTCCTGCGGCGTCGAGGAAAATGGCGCAGCACCAATCGTGGTCAGGTACTTTTTCGCCTCAGCGCTGTTGACGAAGCCGGTGACCAGCGTGTTGAGCCTTGCGATGATTTCGGTTGGCGTCTTTGCCCGGACGAAGACGCCAACCCAGGCCGTCAATTCGTAACCCGGCAATCCGCTTTCCGCGATGGTGGGTAGCTCCGGCATCGTCTCCAGCCGCTTCGCACTGGTCACGGCCAAAGCCCGCAGTTTGCCGTCCTGGACCAGGCCTTGCGCGCTCGCGGGATCAGCGAAGACACAATCGATCTGCCCGCCCATCACGTCCGTCAAGGCCTGCGGCATGCCGCGATACGGCACGTGCTGCATTTCGATGGCCTGGCGAAACCTGAATAGCTCGGCCGCGCCCCTGCTCGATGTATTGCCGCTGCCAAAGGACAAGGGTTTTTCGCGCTGCTTCGCCAGCGCGACGAATTCGGTAACGGTCCTGGCCGGAAAATCAGCCCTTACCGTCAGCATCATCGGTATTGTCATGATGCCGGCGACCGGTGCGAAGTCCGCTTTGGGATCGTAGGGCAGCGAATTGAACAGGCTGATGTTCGCCGCCTGCGTCGAATTCGTCGTCACAAATGCCGTATAGCCGTCGGGCTCCGCCTTCAGGACCGCGAGCGCCGCAAGATTGCCGTCGGCGCCGGGCTTGTTCTCGACCACAACGGTAGCGTTGGTCGTTGCACGAATGCTTTCGGCCAGATGCCGCGTTACGCTGTCGGTCGCGCTGCCGGGCGGGAATGGAACGATCAGGGTGAGACGCTGCGAGGGATAGGGTTCCGCAGCAGCCGCCGGGAAGCAAGCGGCCGGGAGAAGTACGACGACAGCGATAGCCCGCGCGAAATTGGCCCTCAAGCTGATCTCTCCCCTGTTGGCGTTTGGGCGGCATCGCCTTCCGGATCGACCTCGACATATGGGCCTTGTCCGATATAGTACACATACGTACTATCTTTGCGGACTAATGCAAGCGGATCGGTGGGACCAATCAGCTTGTCGCGTTCGAGCACCGCATCCTCCCAACAGGAACCGTTGGCCATGAACAACAATCGCAATCGTCAGGTCATCCTGAAATCCCGGCCGGCCGATATTCCCCAGGCCGACAATTTCGAAATCATCGAGTCCGACGTTCCCGATCTGCGGGACGGGCAAATCCTGGTGCAGAACCTTTATCTTTCGGTCGAACCCGCCATGCGCGGCTGGGTTAGCAATGTCGCCAATTATTCGGAGCCGGTGCGCATCGGCGAAGTGATGCGCTCATTCGCCGCCGGCGAGGTGCTGCAATCGGCACATCCCGACTTCAAGCCGGGCGACAAGGTGATGGGCATGTTCGGATGGCAGGAGTTCGCCGTCGTCGGACCTGCCGCCGTCACGCGAAAGATCGGGGAAGACGGACTGCCGCTTTCGCTCTCGCTCGGCGTCACCGGTCTCAACGGGATCACTGCTTATTTCGGGCTGCTGGACGTTGGCCAGCCGCGCCCCGGCGACACCGTTGTGGTGTCGACCGCGGCCGGCGCGGTGGGGTCAGCGGTCGGCCAGATCGCAAAACTGTCGGGTTGCCGGACGGTCGGGATTGCCGGCGGGCCGGCCAAGGTCGCCCAGTGTCGTGAACTGTTCGGCTACGACGTGGCGATCGATTACAAGAGCGACAGTCTGGAGACCGCGCTTGCCACGGCCTGCCCAAGGGGTGTCGACCTCTATTTCGACAACACCGGTGGCGCTATCAGCGACATTGTGCTTCGCCATCTCGCCGTCGGTGCCCGCGTGGTGATTTGCGGTACCGCGTCGGTGTCGAGCTGGAATCCGTGGCCCAACGGTCCGCGCACCGAGCGCCATTTGCTGGTCAAACGCGCACGCATGCAGGGTTTCGTCATCTTCGACTACGCGCCCCGGTTCGAAGAGGCCGTCACCCGTCTGGCCCAGTGGATCCGCGATGGACGACTGCGCTATTCCGAAGACGTGCTCGAAGGCATCGAACACGCGCCGGGAGCGATCGCCGGACTCTATCGCGGTGAGAACACCGGCAAGCGGCTGATCAGGATCAGGTGACGGCCGGTACTCCGGACCAATGCCGCTATTTGGCCGAGGCCGACGTTGCAGCCTCGTCGATCAGCTTCCACGAAGAGCCTTCGAACTTTGCCATGCGCAGCGATTCATAGGGAGCATAGTCCTGCGGCGTGGTGTTGAGCTGGATTCCGGGCAGCATCATCTTGAGGCGCGTGCCCTTCATGTTGGTCGCCTGCTTCAGGAGATTCTCCCGCGTCAGGTCGTCCCCGCACTTCGTAATCGCCTGGACGATGCCCTGCACGTTGACATAGCCCGACAGGGCGACGAAATCGCCGGGATTGTCGTTCGGCACCCACTTCTTCATGAACTCCACATACTCCTTCACCTCGGGGTCATCGGCCCAGGCCGGATCACCAGCCTGCTTGGTGAATTGCGTCGTGATGATGCCTTGCGCGTTGTCGAATCCGGCCGGCTCCAGCACCGTCTTGACCGAATTGGTCGGGCTGGCAAGGAACTGCAGCGGCGTCCAGCCCGTCTCCTTCACCTTGCGCAGTCCTTGCGCGGTGAATTTTGGCGTCGAGAAGTACAGCAACGTGTCGGATCCGGAATCCTTCAGACGAACGATCTGGGAGTCGATGGTCGGCTCGGTTATTTCATAGGTCACTTCGGCAACGATCTTGATCTTGTCGCCGAGCGCAGCCTTCAGGCCGACCAGAAAGTCCTTGCCGTAATCATCGTTCTGATAGAGCACGCCGATTTTGGCGGCCGGCTTGTGCTTCAGGATGTACTGCCCGAACGTTTTTCCCTCCATCTCGAAGCCCGGATACATCGGCACGGTCCAGGGGAAGTTCTGCGGGTCGGCGAAACGCCGGCCACCGGCAGACACGAAGATGTGCGGCACCTTGGCGCCGTTCAGATATTTCTGGATCGCGACATTCGGCGTCGTGCCGACGGTACCGACATCGGCCAGCACCTCGTCATTCTCGACCAGCTTTCGGGTCTGTTCGATTGCCTTCGGCGGACTGAAGGCGTTATCGAGCGAGATCATGTTGATCTTGCGGCCGTTGATGCCGCCGGCCTCGTTGACCATCTTGAAATAGCCGGTCATCACCCGGCCGTAGCTGGAGAACGCCGACGCCGGCCCGCTATAGGGAACCGTCTGACCGAGCTTGATCTCGGTGTCGGTGACGCCGGGCCCGTATTTCTTCTCGGCGGCCGACAGGTCACCGATCGTTGCAACGGCCATCATGGCAACCGCGGCCGTCCATCCAAATTTCCGGATCATGCTTCCCTCCCCGTTAAGCCCGCTTGAACGGATCTCGATTTAACGGTACACTAGCATACTAATTTTTGGCTTACAAGCAAGTTGGCCGGTTTCTTTTGTCGTGGGCCCGCAGGTAGCGTCGTCGGCACGCATCAGCACGGCCTACCCTTCTACTCGCACGCCCTGGATTCGCCTTTGGTTTCCTGCAGTTCAATCCGGTCGATCTGCGCGAACAATTCATCCGCGATATCAAGATCGGTTGCGAAGTTCATGGGATCGGCGTGGCCGCATATCACGTCGGCGAAATGCCAGCCCGCCACGGCCACCACCCGGTCCTTTGCCATCACCGCGATCTTGAGCGGATGGCTGGCGCCGACACCGCGCGCGGTCTGGTAGCCGTCGGCGATGCAATAGAGTTCGAGCCGCACCTTCCCGGTCGCTACCACCTGGATCGAAACCTCGATGTCGCAAAAGCCGAACGCGGGATCGTCGCGCGAGCCCTCCGCATAGAAATAAAATGCACCGATTTTGCCATGCGCGCACGGTCCCAATGCGCGGTCGCGCGGCACCTGCGGGTCCGGCCTTGCCGGCGTACGCGGTGGGAGAAGCCCAAGCGAACAGAATTGACGATAGGAATAACAGGTAGCCAGAACAGCCTCCCTTCAGGTTTGCTTCAAGCTGGGGCCCTGATGTCGAGACCCAACAAGCCCTTCGCATTGCTCATAAACGTTTCACGCGCGAGGCCCAGCGCCCGCTCGGCAAACTCCGCCGGCCGATCCTGCTTGATCGTGAACGGATAGTCCGACCCAGCCACAATGCGGTCCTTGCCGACCTTGGTCACCAGATAGTCCAGCGCGACATCGTCATAGAGGATGGTGTCGTAAAAGAACGACTTCACCATCTCGCCGGGATCGCGCGGAAACAGGCTGTCCAAGGGCGGTCCGATGCTCCGGGCGTGCCGCAGTCGCGGCAGGATCCAGGGCAGTGCGCCGCCGCCATGGCTGAGCAGGATCCGCAGATTTGGGAAACGCTCAGTCACACCGTTGGTCATCAGCGACACCGCGGCAAACGCGGTTTCGAGCGGAAATGCCGCAACCGCCGCCAGCTCGGGCCGACCGCCCATGCGGTCGAGACCGAGCGGATGCAGCGGATGGACCATCACCATCAAGCCCGCCTGTTCGGCCGCGGCATAGATATCGTGCAGCCTGATATCGCCGAGCGGAATACCGTTGATGTGGCTGCCAATCTCGATTCCGCGCAGGCCAAGCGATTTGATCTCGTCCAACCGCTTGACGGCGAGAGACGCATCCTGCATCGGCGCCATGCCGATGCCGATGAATTGCCCGGGGTTCGCATTGCAGAGTTCGGCGATACCCGCATTGATATGCCGGCACAGCGCGTCGGCATCCGCGGCCGGAAACCAGTGCGACAGCAGTTCCGGCATCGGCGAGACGACCTGCACGTCGACATCGTCGGCTGCCATGTCGTCGATGCGGCGCCTGGCGTCCCAGCTTCGGGAATCGATGACGCGGAACACCTTGCCGCCGACCATCACCGCGGCGCTATCCGCCCCCTTGCGTTCGATCGACGGCCAAAGCGGATTGCGCCCGGCTTGCTGCGGAATGCTGCCGGGAACGAAATGGGTATGGGTATCGATGGCCTCGGCCACAACGCGCTTCCTCGATATTGTTATGCACCGCACCAGTGTTCCCCGCCCACATTCTCCGGGCGGAACCTGCGATGCTACTTTACAAGCAGGTTGGACTGTTTTTAATATGGATGCAATCAAAGAAACGAATTGCAGGGTTTTGCGGACCTCCGCTCAACCGACTTGCGGAAAGGACGCGACGATCAAGATCGCGTCAGGGAGTGAAAGCGGAAAATTGACGGCGCCAGTCGAAAACATCGTGATTGCAGGAGCAGGCCAGGCCGGCGGCCGTGCGGCGGAAGCGTTGCGCGCCCGCGGCTTTCAGGGCGCCATCACCATCCTCGGCGAAGAGCCCCATCCGCCGTACGAGCGGCCGCAATTGTCCAAAGCGATGCTCTTCAGCCCGGACGCGCCGGTAGCCTACATCAAGCAGGCCCGGGATTGGAGCGACGTCCTGAACGTTCGGCTCGAAACCGGCGCGGCAGTGACTGATTGCGACGCCGACCGCCGCACGGTTACCACAGCCGATGGCCGTTCGTTCGCCTATGATCGCCTGCTGATCGCGACCGGAACGCGGCCTCGCCGGCTTGCTGCGCTGGAACAGCCGGGCCTTGAAATTCAGTACCTGCGCAACGTCGAGGATGCGCTGCGCTTTCGCAAATCCGTTCAGCATCAATCCCGGATCGCGATCGTCGGCGGCGGCGTGATCGGGCTCGAGGCGGCCTGCGCAGCCGCAAAGAACGGATGTCGCGTTACGGTGATCGAGAGCGAGCCGCGCTTGCTGGCCCGGGCATTCCCGTCGCTCGTCAGCGACATCGTCGCCGCCAAGCATCGCAGCCATGGAGTCAACTTCATCTTTGGCGCGACCGTCACCGGAAGTACGCCTGAAGGCATTCAGCTCAGCAATGGCGAAGGGGTCGAGGCGGATCTGGTGCTGATCGGCATTGGCGTTGAACCGGTGCCGACGGTCGCCGAACGGCTTGGCCTGCCAACGGCGGATGGGATCGCCGTCGATGCCTGCGGCCGCACCGCGGCGTCAGGCGTGTTCTGCGCCGGCGATGCCGCTCTGCAATGGAGCCGCTGTCACGGCCGCGCGATCCGGGTCGAGACCTGGGCCAACGCGCAGAACCAGGCGATTTCGGTCGCGGCGAACATGATCGGCGAGGCCAGAGAGTACAGCGACCCGCCCTGGTTCTGGACCGACCAATATGACCTGAACATCCAGGTCGCCGGCGACATGCTCGACAGCGACCACATCGTCCGCGGCGATGAACGTTCTGGGAAATTCTCGGTTGTAGCGATGCGCGGCTCGGAAGTGGTCGGCGCGTTGTCGGTTAATGCCGCCAAGGAGATGGCGATGCTCAAGCGCGTGATCGCGGCGAACACCAAGCCGTCACGTGCCGATCTTGAATCGCCCGCCTACGATTTGCGGGCCGCCTTGAAATGAAAAGAAAAGAACTTTCCAGGGAGAAACAGCAATGAACGCGTTCCAACGGATGAATACCGCGCTCATGATCGATGAAGGCAAGAAGATATTCAAGGTTTCGCGCCGGGCCTTTGTCGATCCCGATATTCTGGAGGCCGAGCGGGCGCAGATCTTCGACAAATGCTGGCTCTACCTCGGCCATAGTTCCGAACTCGCCAAGCCGGGGGACTTTGTCACGCGTTCGGTCGGGGGGCGGAACATTCTGTTCGCGCGCGATGGCAAGGGCAATCTCAAGGCGATGCTCAACACCTGCCCGCACCGCGGCGCGCAGGTCTGCCGCGAAAAGCACGGCAGCGCCAAATCCTTCCAATGCTTCTATCACGGCTGGGTATTTGGGCTGGATGGAACGCTGCGCAGCCAGCCTGGCGAATCCTCCTACGCCGAGGATTTCAAGGAGCGCTCGACCTCCAATATGCAGCAGGTGGCGCGGTTCGAGAGCTACCGCGATCTCAATTTCATCTGCTTCGACAAGGGCGTCGAAAGCCTTTCGGACTATCTCGGTCCGGTGAAGGAATATCTCGATGTGATCTGCGACCAGGCCGAGATGGGAATGACCATCGTCGGCGGCACTCAGGAATATTCGATGCGGGCGAACTGGAAGCTGCTGACCGAGAACAGCATCGACGGTTACCACGCGTTGACGACGCATGCGACCTATCTGGACTACCTGAAGTCGGCGACCGGCGCGCTGGCTCAGGTCGCCTTTGAGGGGTCTGCGCGCGATCTCGGCAAAGGCCATGCCGTGCTCGAATACAAGGCGCCATGGGGCCGTCCCGTTGCGCAATGGATCCCCTCATGGGGCGAAGAAGGAAAACGCGAGCTTACTCGTCTTTATGATGGCCTGGTGAAGCGGTTCGGCAAGGAACGCGCCGATCGCATCGCCACCTTCAACCGCAATCTGTTTATCTTTCCAAACCTGGTGATCAACGACATCATGGCGGTGACGGTGCGAACCTACTATCCCGCCGCGCCCGACTTCATGAACATCAGCGCCTGGGCGCTAGCCCCCAAGGAAGAGACCGAATGGGCGCGGAAATACCGGCTGTTCAACTTCCTCGAATTTCTCGGGCCCGGCGGCTTTGCAACGCCTGACGACGTCGAGGCGCTCGAACAATGCCAGCGCGGCTTTCGCAACTCCGCCGAGGCGCAGTGGAACGACATTTCGAAAGGCATGGGCAAGGAAAATCCGTCCTACGACGACGAATTGCAGATGCGCGCGTTCTGGTCGAACTGGAACGAACATATTTTCAGGGTGCCGGCATGAGCGACGGAGTAACCGCGATGCAAACCATAGCCCGCACCGACGTCGAGGATTTCCTGTTCGCCGAAGCTGAACTGCTGGATGAATGGCGGCTGCCGGAATGGCTGGAGCTGTTCACCGATGACGCGATTTATTACGTCCCGGCGACCGACCTCGCCGTCGACGCTTCGCCCGACAACAACCTGTTCTATGTCGCCGACGACCGCTTCCGGCTCAGCGAGCGGGTCAAGCGCTTGATGAAACGAACCGCGCATGCCGAGTTCCCGCATTCGAGGACGCGACACCTCGTCAGCAACGTCCGCATCAGAAAGCATATCGGCGACGATATCGAGGTGAGTTCGGCCTTTATCACCTATCGCACCAAGGACGGCGTGACGGACACCTATTTCGGCAGCAACCGTTATCGTCTCGTCCCCGGCAAGGGCACGTTCCGGATCAAGGAAAAGCGCTGCCTTCTCGACAGCGAAGGCCTCCGCGCCCAGGGCCGCGTCAGCATCATTCTGTGAAAGCAAGGCAGGTAATGGACAAGAAGCTCAGGGATAATGTTGCCATCGTCACCGGCGCGGCCAAGGGCATCGGCCTTGCGATCGCCGAGCGGTTGGCGCGGGACGGCGCCAAGCTCGTGCTTGCCGACCTCGACGAGGCCGGGTTGAAACAGGCTGCCGCACATCTCAGCAAGGAGTTCGGCGCCGAGGTCACCAGCCATGCCGGCGATCTCTCCGATCAGGGCACGGCGGAGAAGACCATCAATCTCGCGAGTGAGCGCTTCGGCCGGCTCGACATCCTCATCAACAATGCCGGCGGCGGCATCATCAAGGCGTTCGCCGAGCAAACGCCGGAAACCCTGAAGACCACCATCGATCGCAATCTCTGGACCGTGCTGTGGTGCTCCTGGTACGCGGTCCCCAGGATGCGCGCGCAGGCTTATGGCCGCATTATCAACCTTGGCGCCGATTCAGTCCGCAACGGCCTGTGGGATCATGCTGCCTATAACGCCGCCAAGGGCGGCGTTCACGGCCTCACGACAGGCATGGCACGGGAATTCGCCAAGGACGGCATCACGGTCAATACGGTCGCCCCCTGCGCGGTGAACACGCCGCAGATGGTGGCGATCACCAAGAGCAACCCCGCGCTCGCCGCCAAATTCGTCAGCGTCATTCCCATGGGTCGTCCGGCCGAAATGGAGGAAGTCGCCTCGATGGTTTCCTATCTCGCTTCCGCCGAAGCATCGTTCGTGACCGGACAGGTCATCAGCGTCAACGGCGGCAGCACCATGCTCTAGGTCTTGATATGGCTGAAACACTCGTCCTCTGCGCGGCCAATGAAGTGGTCGAAGGCGAAATCAAGCAGGCGCCGCTGCCCGATGGCTCCAACGTGGCGCTCTACCGGGTCGACGGCGCGATCTACGCCACCGCCGACATGTGTACTCACGGAGAGGCATCGCTAGCGGAAGAAGGCATCATTACCGGCAAAACCGTGGAGTGCACGTTCCACTTCGGCACGTTCGACGTGACCACCGGCGAGCCGACCGGCATGCCCTGCGAAATTGCATTGAAAACCTACCCCGTCACCATCGTTGACGGCAACGTTCAGATCGAGGTCTAGAAATGGCGAGCCGTCCTGACCGTGCCCCCGCCCCGCTGAAATCCGCGCGCCGACCGCTTGGCACAGCCCGGCGGCGCACCCAAGCCGAACGAACCGAGGAAACGCGCACGCGCATCCTCAAGGCCGCATCGGAACTCATTCGCCGGCGCGGCTACGCCCGCTTTCGAACCGCCGACGTCGCCGCCGAAGCGGGCCTGTCCCGTGGCGCGCAGCTTCATCATTTTCCGACCAAGGATTCGCTTGTTGTCGCCACCCTGGAATACGTCTTCGAGCAGGCGCAGATCCAAAGCCGGCGCCGCGCCGCGGCGGTGAACCGGCCGCGTGATCTGATCGAGGCCGTGATCGAGGACGCGCGCGAGTTCTTCTTCAGCGAGCATTTCATGGTGGCGATCGACATCGTGCTGTCGACGTCGACCGATCAGGCCGTCCGCAAGCAGATCCTGGATATCTCCCGCAAAGCGCGCCGGCCGGTCGAGACGGCCTGGACCGAAGCGCTGGCCGCGAGCGGCGTGCCGCCTTCCCTGTCGGCCGACATCGTGGCCCTGACATTAAGCCTCGTCCGCGGCATGGCGCTGCGCACGCTCTGGGACAACGACCCAAAATGGTTCGACGAGCTGTTCGCGGTGTGGCGGCGGATGATCAAGATTTTCCTGGAATCCCAGCATCCGAAGGCGCGGGCGCGATGAACAACGGCCGCGCCACCCCTCTGATCACCTCGGTCTGCTACGTGCGCCTCGCCGTCAGCGAGCCGAGCGCCAGCGCGCGCTTTGTGTCCGATATTTTCGGGCTGCAGCGCGTCGCCGATCAGGATGGCGAGATCGCCTTTCGTTCCGACGACCGGTTTCGCACGGTAAGCCTTGGCCAGAATTTTGCTGATGGCGCCAGCGTCGGGATCGAGGTCTGGGATGATACGGCGCTAGCAGAAATCGGCGGGCGATTGCGCGCACTCGGCTTCACGGTTCAAGAGGCCTCAGCCAGCGAGTGCAAACGCCGGTACGTGCAGTCGGCGCTGCTGACCCAAGACGCATCCGGCAACCGGATTGATCTGGTGGTCCGTCCAACCAGGAGCGGCCGCCGCTACTTTCCGCCGCGCGATGCCGGCATTGTCGCGTTTCATGGCGTCGGCCTTCGCAGCACCGATCACGCACGCGACCTAGCATTCTGGCGCGCGCTCGGCGCCGAAGTCAGCGACTGGGTTGGCGACATCGCCTATTTGCGGATCGACGGATTGCATCACCGCATCGCGCTCTATCCATCGAACCGCAATGGGCTGCTCTATGCGGCGTTCGAAGTCGAGGCGCTCGATCAGATCATGCAGAACAGCTACTTCATGCAGGAAAGCCAGATCAGGATCGTGCAGGGCCCGGGCCGCGAGGCCGCCTCACGCCAGATGTTCCTGCACGTCGAAGGTCCGGACGGCCTGATCTTCTCCTATGTGAACGGCATGACCGAACTCGACGGCAAGCCGCGGCTGGCGCGGCAATTCCCGCTTGCTGCCGCCTCGCTCTGCGACTGGGGCAGCGAAAACAAGGACGTACCGGAACTTAGCGCCGGGCCGATGAACAGGAGAACAACATGATCCAGCTGAAGGATGTGAGCTACGTCCGCCTCGGTTCGCCCGATCTCGAATCGGCCGAGAATTTCGCGACCGCCTGTCTCGGCCTGCAGATTGCCGAGCGCGGCAAGAAGGATCTCTATCTGCGCTCCGACGAACGCGCTCATACGCTGTGCTATTCGGAAGGCGACCCTGACGACCAGACCGTCGGCTTCGAGGTCGAGAACGAGGCGAGCCTGCAGGAGGCGGCCTCCACGCTGGAAGCGCTCGGGCATGCCGTCCATGCAGGAACTGCGCAGGAAGCCGAGCGGCGCAAGGTAAGAGCCTTCATCGGCTTTCGCGATCCGACCGGCAATCGCATTGAGCTGGTGGTACGGCCGGAACGCAGCGGCCGGCGCTATTTCGCCAGCCGCGATGCCGGGATCACCGGCTTCAGCCATATCGGCCTCAACTCGACCGATCCGGCGCGCGATGAGCGGTTCTGGACGCAAGTGTGCAACGCCCGTGTCAGCGACCGGATCGGCGACATTCCGCTGATGCGCGTCAATGCGATCCATCACACCATTGCGCTGGTTCGGGCGCCCAAGGCCGGCATCCAGCACATCAACCACCAGGTCGAGACCAGCGACGACGTGCTGCGCTCCTATTACTTCCTCAATGAGCGGCGCGTGCCGATCGTGTTCGGCCCCGGCCGGCATCCGACCTCGGGCGCGCGCTTCCTCTACTTCAAAGGCCCGGACGGCATGATCTTCGAATACTCGGTCGGCGTCGACGAGATCGAAGACGAGGCGACGCACCGGCCGCGGCAATTCGGTTTTGAGCCGACCAGTTTCTGCATGTGGGGTTCGAAACCCGCGGGCATGGCTTTGCCAAACTCCTGATTGGAACAGAGCAAATGGATCTGGGATTGAAGGGACGCACCGCGATCGTGTGCGCGGCAAGCCAGGGCCTTGGCAAGGCGAGCGCGATGGCGCTCGCCCGCGAAGGAGTCAACCTCATCATCGTAGCCCGCCGTGGGGATGTGCTGGAAAGTGCCGCGGAGGAGATCGCATCTGCGACCGCCAACCGGCCCAAAGCGGTCATTGCCGACGTCACCACCAACGAAGGCCGCGATGCCATTCTCGCCGCCTGCCCGGCTCCCGACATTCTCATCAACAATGCCGGCGGGCCGCCGCCCGGAGATTTCCGCAAATTCGAGCGTGAGGACTGGATCAAGGCGCTCGATGGCAACATGCTGGCGCCGATCGCGCTGATCAAGGCGACGCTGGACGGCATGATCGCGCGCAAGTTCGGTCGCATCGTCAATGTCACCTCGCATGCCGTGAAAGCGCCGGTAGCGATGCTTGCGCTTTCCAACGGCGCGCGCACCGGCTTGACGGGTTTTGTCGCGGGACTGGCCCGGTCGGTCGCCGAACACAACGTGACGGTCAACAACCTGCTGCCCGGCACGTTCGATACCGACCGCCTCAAGTCTAATCTGACGGCGCTGGCCCGGAATTCGTCGCGCGAGGTCGGCGCCGTGACCGAGGAGATCAGAACGGCCAACCCGACCAAGCGGTTCGGCCACCCCGATGAATTCGGCGCTGCCTGCGCGTTCCTGTGCTCGTCGCAAGCCGGTTACATCACCGGGCAAAACATTCTGATCGACGGCGGCGCCTATCCCGGCACGTTCTGATTCGAACAAAGCTCGATCATCTGCCGGCCATTACTCGGTCTTGACATGGCGCTCCTCGATCACCTTGCGCCACACGGGAATTTCGGCCGCGATGATGGCGGACAGTTCGGCGGGAGTACTGGTCGTGGCCTCCACGCCGTAGGCCAGAAAGCGGTCGCGCAATTGCGGCATCGCCAGCGTCGTCTTGATAGCGGCGTTGAGTTTGCTGACGATCTCAGGCGGCGTACCCGCGGGAGCCAACAGCCCGAACCAGGTTTCGACTGAATACCCCTTCAAGACGTTCCCGATGGGCGTGGCCCCGGGAGCAACGGCGGAGCGCTCAGGCGACGAAACGCCGAGCAGCTTCACCTTGCCGGAGCGGATATGTTCGTTCAGCGTGTCGGATGTTGTCGTGAGCAGGATGTCGACCTCGCCGGCAAAGATCGCGAGCGTTGTCGGTGCCTGGCCGCGGTACGGGACGTGGACCATCTGCAGCCCGGCCTGGTTGAGAAAGCGCTCTGTGCTGAGATGTCCGAGCGAGCCAGGTCCGGCGGTCGCATACAGCATCGGCTTGCCCTGCGCCTTGGCGTAGGCGATCAGGCCGGCGGCATCGTTCACCGGCACATTTTCACTCGCAACCAGAACCAGCGGCGCCTTGGAGACCAGCGAGACCGGTGCAAAGCTCTTCAACGGATCGAAATCGACACCCTTCTGAAGCAGTGGGGCGATCGAGATCGGGCCGTTGTTTGCAAACAAAAGGGTGTAGCCATCCGGATCCGCCCGGGCGGCTTCGTTGGCGCCGGTCGTGCCCGCCGCGCCCCCGCGATTGTCGATGACGAGCGGCTGGCCGAGGATCTTTGCCATCGGCTCCTGCAGCGCGCGCGCCATGATGTCGGTCGAACCGCCGGCGGGATATGGCACGATGAGCCGGATCGGCCGCGACGGGTAATTGTCTGCGGCGGCAGTTCCGGCAAGAACCACAAGCCCGAGCGCAAACGCGAAGAAATGAAGTCGTTTCACGTCGATCCTCCCATCAGGTCGTCTCTTTTTTTGATGCAGTCTTTCTCTCCGGCCGGCCTTATTCCGCTGCCGTTCCGGCGACCTTTCCGAACGCGCCGGAGGCGGCTAGTTTTGCGATTTCATCCGCGGACAGTCCAAGCACGCGTTCGAGCACGTCGTCGCGGTGCGACCCTATGGACGGAATTTCCCGCCCGATCGCACTACGCGCACCCGACATTCGCCACGGGGCGTTGACGCCCTTGAATTCGCCGGCGGCGTCAGCGATCGGCGCAAATGTGCCGCGACCAGCGAGATCGGGATCGTCCAGCGCTTCGGCCGGGTCACGAAAGCGCGCGCAGGGAATGCCGGCCTGGTCGAGCATGGCAAGGCATTCGTCCATTGTGTATTGCATGGCCCATTTTTCGATGACCTGCATCATCGCGGTCCAGTTCGCGCCGCGCTTCGGCACCGATGTGAAGCGCGGGTCGGATAAAAGCTCCGGCAGGCCGGTCAGGTCGCGAAGGGCCGCGAAGTTGCGCGCCGACACCGGCGCGATCAGGATGTCGCCGTCCATGGTGCGCACGGGCCCGTAAGTCGGCCGCGGCATCGGCTTGGAGAATTGCGCTTCCTGCAGCTCATACACCAAGAGATTCAGCATGCAATCCATCAGGGCGACATCGATGCGCTGTCCTTCGCCGGTGCGCGAGCGCTGCACCATTGCAGTCTGAATTGCCGAGAAGCCGAAAATGCCGCCGAGAACATCGGCGACGAACACCGCACCTGCCGCCGGCCGGTCGCGGTCGCCGGCATACCGCATCAGCGTGCGATCGAAGCCGCTCTCGGCATGAACGATCATCGCATACGCGGCGCGCTCGGCCTGCGGACCGGTCTGGCCGTAGCCGGAGATCGAGCAGTAAATCAGTCCCGGATTGATCTGTCGCAGCGTCTCATATCCGAGACCCAGGCGCTCCATCACACCGGGTCGGAAATTCTCGACCAGGATGTCGGTGTCTTCGACCATGCGATGGACGAGCTTGATCGCATCTGAAGATTTCAGGTCGAGCGCGATGCTCCGCTTGCCGGCATTGAGCTGGCCGAAATAGGCGCTGTGGCCGTCACGCACCGGCGCGCGCAGTCGCATTTCGTCGCCTTCCGGCGGCTCGATCTTGATCACTTCCGCGCCGACATCGGCCAGCAGCCGCGCGCAATAGGGCCCGGCCAGCATGATGGAGAAATCCAGCACCCGCACGCCCTCGAGGGCCGATGTCGATGTTTGGTCCTGCATACTGCCTGCCTCCTATCTCGGCAGCCCGAGCCCGCGCTGGGCGATCAGGCTGCGCTGTATCTCGTTGGTCCCGATGCTGATCACCCACATCAGCGAATGCCGCAGGTTCTGTTCGAACCGGCCATTGTCGATCGCGCCCGGCATCTGCTCGGAAATCGCGGCGCGCATCCCGAGAATGTCGAGCGCCGCCTCGCCGAACCCTTCCATCAGTTCGCCGGAATAGACCTTGCTGATCGCGCCATATTCCGGCGGCGTCACGCCATCGGCCGCGAGTTCGGCGCAATGCATCATCAGTTGCCGGCCAACCTCGATTTCGCAGGCAAGCGTCGCCATCTTGTCGCGCACGATCGCATCCTGAGCGGGCGGCGGCCGATCGCCCTCGGCCGCCATCACATACCGGCGCAGTTGCTCGAAGGCGTGGGCCACCTTCAACACGATGCCGCCGCCGACCAGACCGCGCTCAAAGGCGAGTGCGCCCGTCAGGACTTTCCAGCCGCCATTGACCTCGCCGACAATGTTTTCCAGGGGAATGCGAACGTCGTCGTAGAAGATGTTGGCAAACGTGCCGTCATACATCGTGCTCGCCGGCTGGATCGTAATGCCCCGCGCATTCATCGGGACGATAAACATGCTGATGCCGGCGTGCGGCGGCTTGGCATTCCTGTCGGTCCGGGCTGCGAGAAACATGTATTTTCCCCACCAGGTCGTGGTCCAGATCTTCTGGCCGTTGATGACCCAGTGCTCGCCGTCCCGCACCGCGCTGGTGCGCAGCGCGGCGAGATCGGAGCCGGCTTGCGGTTCGCTGTAGCCCATGCCGTGCATGGCCTCGCCCCGGAGAATTTCCGGCAGGTAGTTCTGCTGCTGCTCCGGCGTGCCGAACATCATCAGGGCGTTGGCCTGGATCGACGCGCCGATCCGCGGTGCTTCGCCCTGCTCCATCGTCTCCGTGAATGCGATCTGCTCCAGCGGGGAACGGCCCTGCCCGCCGAATTGCTTTGGCCATCCGAGGCCGATCCATCCGGTCTTGCCGATATCGCGCGCGAACTCGGCGTCGAACTCACGCTTTTCAAATGGCTGTTGGTCGAACCTCGCCTTCCGGTCTCCCGACCAGTTTTGATCGAGCCACCGCCGCACCTGTTCGCGCAGCTCGTTGCCGGCCGGACCGAGATCGTATTGCGGCAACGGCGCGCCGCCGCGATCCAGCAAATACGAAGCCAGCCGCCGCCGTGCATCAGGCGCCCCGCCGAGCGCGACCGTGTCCAGGTGCACGCGCTTGAAATGTCGCGTGGCCTCGTGCTCTTCGGCATAGCCGATGGCGCCGAAAATATGCTGGGTCTCGAGCGACACGCGCCGCAGCGCATGCCCGCCAAAGGCAACCGCGCAATCGACAAAATAGCGCCAGTTGCAATCACCAATGTCGTGCAGCCTGGCCGCATGATCCAGGATCAGGCGGACGCCTTCGAGCGCGATCAGGCCATTGGCGAGCTTGTGCTGGATCGCCTGAAACTTTGCGATCGGTTGCCCAAACTGGTGACGCTCCCTGGCGTAGTCCGTGGCCAGCTCGAACGCGCGCCGGGCGGCGCCATGTGCCCTCGCCAGCAATGCGACCTGGGCCTTGAGGCTGATATCATCGAGGTCGACCGCCTCCAGCGGAAGCAGCGTCAGCGGCGCCGAATTCAGCCGCACCTCGCAGAGCCCCCATGCGCCCATGGCGCGCGTCGGCGCGAGGACAATGCCGGGAGCATCCAGTTG
Source organism: Bradyrhizobium sp. AUGA SZCCT0177 (assembly GCF_018130125.1). Taxonomy (NCBI): domain Bacteria; kingdom Pseudomonadati; phylum Pseudomonadota; class Alphaproteobacteria; order Hyphomicrobiales; family Nitrobacteraceae; genus Bradyrhizobium; species Bradyrhizobium sp. AUGA SZCCT0177. The sequence goes on from NZ_JAFCMA010000029.1 coordinate 63,732, forward strand.
GACGAGGGCAAGATGGGACGCGTCAACGGCCACGAGAAGATGTGTGGCACCAGCGGCCTCGACGAAACGAAGCACGCCTGTTGCGCGCGAGCCGTCAATCCGGATCGATCCTGCACCCACATCAGGGTCGCGGGCGCCGAAGGAGAAAGCAGCCACCGCTGTGCCGGCATGCAGCTTTTCCAGCAGCTCCACGGCGGCGTCGGTCCGCGAGCCCGAGAGGGAAAAGTTGGCCAGCGCGACGGACCACATCGGCGCCGGACATGCGGCGCGGCCAAGTTCCGCCATCACCACCAGGATCTCGCGAAGGCCGCCTTCATCGCGGCCGGAGCCGAGCGCAGCCACCCCCTGCCCGATGAGCTTGCGCCAGACCGCCGAGGTATCGTCCGGGGACGGCCGCTCCTTGCCGCCGCCCGCAGCCCAATGCGCTTCGAGAAACCCGCGCAGGGAATCCCGAAGCATTTTCGCGGTGTCGTCGCTCGGAGGCGCGGCCGCATCCATGGGAGACTAGGCCTTGCCGTATTTCGGCTTGCGCTTCTCCTTGAACGACATGGTCGCCTCTTTGTGGTCGGCGGTCTCGAACGTCACCTGCTCGAGCGCCATCGAGGCCTCCAGCATCATATTCACGCGATCCTTGACGATCTGGTTGATCGACAGCTTGGTCCAGCGAATGGCCCAGGTCGGGCCGTTGGCGAGCTCAATCGCAATCTCGCGGGCCTTGGCGAGCACCTCCGCGCGCGGCACGACATGATTGACCAGCCCGATCCGCTCAGCCTCCGCACCTTTCAGAAGGGTGCCGCGGATCAGGTACTCCTTGGCCTTGTTGATGCCGATCAGCAGCGGCCAGATCACGGTGCCGCCGTCGCCGGCGACCAGGCCGACCCGCGAGACGTGGGTGTCGCCGATGCGCGCGTCCTCCGCCATCACCGTGATGTCGCAAAGCAGCGCGTGAGTTGCGGCGAGGCCGATGGCGTCGCCGTTGATCGCCGCAATGATCGGCTTGTCCAGTTCGAGCTGGCGCGTCACGCCACGGCGGCTGATCATGGGGTCGTGGACTTCCCCCTCCTCGAGAACGTCGCCGCCCGGTCGCTCCGACATCGCCTTCACGTCGCCACCCACGCTGAAGAAATCACCCGCGCCCGTCAGCACCACGACGTGGACGGCGTGATCGTCGGCCAGGTCGTCCCAGATGGTCCGCAGTTCGCGGATCAGCTTCTGATTGATGGCGTTGCGTGCTTGCGGCCGGTTCAAAGTCACGGTCGCGACCTTGTCCGCGACCTCGACCGTCAGGCATTCGTATCTGGCGTATTGGGACACATTTTCCTCCGTTGTTATAATTGTTCGAGCGTGGATCGAGCCACTCTCTGTTATCTGCGCATTCCGGGCTGCACCTCCGCCAACGCGACGTGAAGCGACATCGCGCCGGGGTCCTGCTCCAGCATCCGCTGCACGGATTCCAGATGGGTACGCATCAGGCGCGTCGCCGTCACCACCTTTCGGTCACCCAGCGCCGCCAGGAATTGCCGTCGCTTTTCCGCCAGCCGCGCCATCGCGACGCCGCTCGACGAGACCTTGGCGTAAACGAAGCGCATGTGAATCTCGGTGACCGAATCCATGATCATGGCGATCACTTTGTTACCGGTCGACGCCGCGAGCAGTTTGTAGAATTCGCGCGAGCATTCGACGCGGTCCAGCAGCCGCCCTTCCCGCGTCGCATCCTCGGTGCGCCGAATATTGGCCTCGAGCGCGTCGAGATCGGCTTTTCGTGCATTGGCACACGCCAGCCGCACCACGAGATCGAGAACGTGAACACGCGCTTCCGACAATTCCCGGACGGAAATCGTGCCGAGCGACAGCATATCGCGCATCACGCCGTTCATGCGGCTGGTGTCGCCCTCCTGAATGAAGGCGCCGCCCTTGACGCCCTTCTGCAGCCGAAGCACGCCGGCCATTTCGAGGCTGCGCAAGGCCTCGCGCAGCACGTTGCGGCTGACGCCGAGCTGCTGGGCCAGGTCTCGTTCGGGCGGCAGCTTGTCGCCCGGCTTGAGGACGCCGAGCGCGAGCTGCTCGCGGATGCGCTCGCAGATTTCCTCGAACGCACGCCGTGTGTGGATCGGGCGGAACGCCGGCGCGGCCGGCGCGCCAGCCGCGCGGTGATCGGGGACCCTTTCGCGCCGGTTGGGCGTCGAAGACCTGGCGCGGGCGGGCGTGCGAGGGCTTGACTTGGTGCTCATGCGGTGAATTATTAAATGGTTCACCCATTCAATGGAAGCCCCTTTTCAAACTTCCGGCAAGAAAAGATGACCCAGGGATCAACATGAGCTTCACCGAGGAGCAGACCGCGTTCCGCGACACCGTGCGGAAGATGGTCGCAAAGCACGTCGCGCCTGTCGCGGCCGAAATCGACGAGACCGACCGCTTCCCGCTCGAACTCGTGAAGCTGTTCGGCGAGATGGGGCTGATGCAGCTCTGGGTGCCGGAACGCTACGGCGGTCCGAACGGCAACCTGACCTTGGCCTGCCTCGCCCGGGAGGAGATATCCAGGGTCTCGCCGGCTTGCGCCTCGATCGCAGCCCTCAACACCATGTTCATCATGCCGCTGCTTCACTTCGGTTCCGAGGAGCAGCGCGCCAAATACCTACCCATTATCGCCAAGGGCGGCGTCGTCACGGCGATCGCGATATCCGAGCCACAAGCCGGCTCCGACGTCACCGCGATCAACACCCGTGCCCGGAAGGACGGCGACAGCTACGTCCTCAACGGCCGCAAGCAATGGTGCAGCTATGGCGTCGTCGCCGACTACATCGTAGTGATGGCCCGGACCAGCGACGCTCCGGGCGCCGACGGGATCAGTGCCTTCATCGTCGAACCGAAGACGATGTCGGGCATCTCGTTTGGACGCCACGAGCGCAAGATGGGCTTCCGCGGCGCGCCGAATACTCCGATCTTCTTCGACAATGTCCGCGTCCCTGCGGAGAACCTCGTCGGAGAAGAAGGCAAGGGCTTCCGGGCGTCGATGCGCGCGCTCGACCTCAACCGGCCGACCATCGGCGCCCAGTCCGTCGGCCTGGCCCAGGGCGCGCTCGACGCGTGCGTTGCCTACGCCAAGGAGCGCAAACAGTTCAAGAAGGCGATCGCGGAGTTTCAGGGCGTGCAATTCATGCTGGCCGACATGGCCATGCAGATCGAGGCCGCACGTGCCCTCGTCTACGAATGCGCCCGGGCCGGCGATGCCGGCGACTGGAAACGCCTCAACGTGCTGGCCAGCATGGCCAAATGCGTCGGCAGCGATATGGCCATGAAGGTGACAACGGACGCCGTCCAGATCTTCGGCGGCTACGGCTACACCATGGACTATCCGGTCGAGCGCATGATGCGCGACGCCAAGCTGACCCAGATCTTCGAAGGCACCAACCAGATCCAGCGCGTGGTGATCGCCCGGGAGCTGCTTCGGTAGAAGCGTGCTGACAGGCTTTTCCCCGTCACACCGGCGGCGTGCCGTGGGTGTGAAACGACTCGATCGTCTTCAGCCCCCAGGCCTGGCCTTTCTTGCGCTCTTCCTCGGTCCAGACGATCGGTTTCCAGTCGGGCGCGAGGATGAGGCGGGCGCCGGCGTTGGCGACCTCGACGCGGTTGCCGCCGGGTTCGTAGACATAGAGGAAGAAGGTTTGCTGGATCGCGTGCTTGTGCGGGCCGGTCTCGATGTGGATGCCGTTCTCCAGGAAGATGTCGGCGGCGCGCAATATCTCCTCGCGGCTGTCGAGCGCGTAGGTGACGTGATGGAAGCGGCCCATCTTGCCGTAGTGATCGCGGGTGTAGGCAAAGTCGTAGCTCTTGTTGCACATCGTCATCCACATCGCGGCTTCCGTGCCGTCGTTGAGCACGATCTGCTCGGTTGTGCGCAAGCCGAGATAGTTTTCGAAGAACAGGCGGTTGGCCTTGATATCGACCGCGAGGCAATTGAGATGATCGAGCCGGCGGACATTGACGCCGCGCGCCGGAAACCGCTGCGCCTGGTTCTTCAGTGCGGGCTTCAGTTCAGGCGGCGCCTGATACCACTCGGTCTCGTAATAGAGTTCGACGATATGGCCGTCCGGGTCGCGGCAACGGAACGCCGGCCCCTGCCCCATGTCGCCATCGACCCAGCCGATGTCGAAGCCGGATCCCTTCAGCGCGGCGACACGTCGCTCCAGCGCCTGCGGGCTGCGCGCGCGCAGTGCCATATGCTCGATCCCTGAGGTTTTGGAAGCCGTGAGCTTGAGCGAATAGCGCTCGTAATCGTCCCAGCCGCGCAAGTAGACGGACTCGCCCTTGCGGCCGCTGACGGTCATACCCATGACGTCCACAAAGAATTTTTCGCTTTCCTCCGGCTTCGGCGTCAGCATTTCCATGTGGCCGAGATGGGCGAGATCGAAGATCGGCTCTAGGGTCATAGGTGGTCTCTCTCGTAGGGTGGGCAAAGCGTAGCGTGCCCACCAGTTCAAGTTCGGAGGTGGGCACGGCGCTACGCGCCTTTGCCCTCCCTACAATTGCAGCGCACGCGTTATGTCGTCGAACAGCTCATCGACGCTGAAAGCACGCGGAATGAGGGCTTGCTGGGCGGTGTAGCCGATAATCAGCTCCAGCGAACGACGCATCTCATCTGCAGAGAAACGTGGCGCAGCGGCTGACGCCTTGGCCGACTCCGCCAGCAACCGATTCACTTCCCGCACTACGTCCGGATTTTTCTCGCACAGGGCCCGGCTTACCACCACCATATGGTTGATCGGCACCACCTTGTGCTTGGCAGCCCAGGCCTTCTCCTCCGCGGCGACGTCGGCGAACAGCGGTTTGAAATCCGCATGCTCGGACTTCTCGCCGAGCACCGCATCGAGTTCACCATCCACAAGCATCTGGATGATTGGCTTGCCGGCCGGCGCTCGTTTGGTCGTGTCCCTGAATTCGGCGACATGGGCGTCCTCGAAGGTCACCCAGTCGATCGAATTGAGATCGACGCCGTAATCATTGGCGAGGATACCGCGCAGCCACGCGCCGGTCGTGGTGGTAAAGGAGCGGATACCGACGCGCTTGCCGTTCAGATCGGTAGGGGTCAGCGCGCCCCGCTTTGTGTTGTACAGCGCATGTCCATGCTGAAAGCGCGCCATCACCACATGAGGCAGCAGCACCATCGGCTTGTCAAAGCTCCTGGCCATCAGATAGGTGACGATGGCCATCTCGGAGACGTCGAACGCGGCCTCGCGGACCATCGGCTTGAAGCCCTTGTTGGTCGGCGAATAGTCGACAAAGTCGAACTCGACCAGATCGGATTTAATCGCGCCGCTCTTCAGCGCCGCGGCGCCGGGATGGTCGCCGAGCAAGGTGCGCAGGCGTATTGCCATCTCAGTCGCTCTCCGGCTCATCGATATAGACAAGGCCTGCTTTCGCCAAGGGCTCGCGCATGTTGTACATGTCGAGGCCGAGCACACCGGCGGCGAGTTGCTTGCGCTTGCCGTCCTCGTCGGCGTGGCGTTTTTCTCCCTTGGCAACGACGTCGGCGGCATCTTTCCGCCTGACGACCACAACACCGTCGTCATCGGCGACGACAGCGTCGCCCGGCACCACATTGATCCCGGCGCAGACCACGGGCACATTGACGGCGCCCAAGGTCGCCTTGACCGTGCCCTTGGCGGAAATCGCCCTCGACCACACCGGAAACCCCATCTCGCGCAGCGCCTTGGCGTCGCGGACGCCGGCATCGATCACCAGGCCCCTGACGCCGCGCGCCATCAGCGAGGTCGCGAGCAAATCGCCGAACATGCCGTCGGTATTGTCGGTGGTGCAGCCGACCACCAGAATGTCGCCGGGCTTGCACTGCTCCACCGCGACATGGATCATCCAGTTGTCGCCGGGCTGCGCCAGCACGGTCACCGCCGTGCCTGCCGCCTCGCCGCCGGCCCATACCGGACGCAAATATGGTTTCATCAGCCCGAAGCGCCCATAGGCCTCGTGCGCGGTGGCGACGCCGAGCGTGCCAAGGCGGTTCACGAGGTCGGCATCGGTGCGCTTGATGTTGCGGACAACAACGGTTTTCATGCCAGTTCCTCCATCGCCATCGGGAACAGCCGCTGATAGGCCTCGCCATAGGTCATGGCCTTGCCGGAATTGCGGCCGCCCTGCATGCCCCGCTGCAATGCGACGCGCTCATAGTACGCCCACAGGTGTTTTTGCGCGGCGAGAATTTCAAAGGTCTTGCGCTTCTGCTCCCAAACCTCGTCGATGTTGAGGATCACCTGCGGCTTGAAATTGCACATCTCGGGCTGGTGCGGCTCGAACAGGAACACCGGCGGCGCGGCGTAGGTGTACTTAGCGCCGGGCTTGTGGCCCATCGCCTGCGCCACCACGCGGGTCTCCTGCGCGAAATGCGCGGCGTTGGGATGATCGAAATTGTAGGGGTCTTCCAGCGCGTGGGTGAGCACGAAGGACGGATTGAGTTCGCGGTAGATATCGACCATGCGGTCGAAATGCGCTTCGGTGGTGCGCAGCGGATAATCGCCGGCATCGAAGAATTCGATTTCCGCGCCCAGCATCTCGGCTGCGCGCTGCGCCTCGTCGCGCCGTCCCGCCTTGACCTTTTCAAGCGTGGCACCGGTTTCCTTCCAGGCGAACTGGCTCTCGCCGCGCTCGCCGAACGACAGGCAGGCGATCTTGATGCGGTACCCCTTCTTGGCGTGAAGCGCGATCGCCCCGCCCGCGCGCCAGACGAAATCGCCGGGATGCGCCGTGACCACGAGGCCGGTCTTGTTTGCATTGGTCATTGCTGTTTCCTCTTTCGGTTTTCCGGCTATTGCTTCTCGATGCCCGCCCGCTCGATCACTTTAGCCCATTTCTCGATATCGTCCTTCAGCCGCTGCGCGATTTCCTCCGGCGTGGAGGCCTTGGCCTCGATGCCCAGCTCGAGCGCGCGCTTCTTCAAGTCGGGCGTGTCGAGCACCTCGCGGAGCGCCGCATTGAGCGTCTTGATCACCTCCGGCGGCGTGCCCTTGGGCGCAAAAATCGCGTTCCAGGACTGCGCCTCGAAATCGCCGCCGCCGGCTTCCTTTACCGTCGGAACGTCAGGCAGGAACGGCGTGCGGACCGAACCTGAAGTCGAGACCGCCGTCACCGCCTTATCTGAGATGTGCGACTGCACCGCGGTGTAATTCTCGATTCCCATCTGGATATCGCCGCGCAGCAGCGCGATCAGGACATCGGGCGAACTGCGGAACGGCACGATGGTGATTTCGACGCCGGCAGTGGATTTGAACAATTGCGCCGAGAGGTTTTGCGTCGAGCCGACATTGATGGTGCCGACATTGAGCGCACCGGGCCTTGCCTTGGCCGCTTTGATCAGGTCCGCCAATGTCTGGTACGGCGAGCCGGCCTGGGTGACGAGGATGAAGTCGAAATAACCCATGCCCGAGACCGGAACGAAATCCCTGACCGGATCGAATCTCAGGTTCTTGAACAGCGACACCGAAATCGCGGTGCCATTGCTCAGCAGCGCCAGCGTATAGCCGTCGGCGGCCGACGACAGCACCGCGCGGGCGGCGGTGATGCCGCCGGCGCCCGGCATGTTCTCGATGATGAAGCGCTGCCCGAGCTTTTCGCCGAGCTTCTCGGTGACGATCCGCGCGGTGACGTCGGCAACCCCGCCCGGACCGAAGGGGAGGATCAGCCGCACCGGCCGGTTTGGATAATTCTGGGCGCAGGCGATCTGCGGCGTCAGCAGCAGCACGGCCAACGCAAATGCGCCTGCGATCGATGCGCAGCGGCCGCTCAAACCAAAACCCTCGGGCCTGACCGTCATGGTTGATCCATCAGAACTCAAACAGCCGCGCGGGATTATCGACCAGTATCTTTTGCTGCAACTCGGGCTCCGGCGCGAATAGTGGAATGAGGTCGACCAGATCGCCGTCGTTCGGCATCGCCTTGACGTTGGGATGCGGCCAGTCGGTTCCCCAGATCACGCGATCCGGCGCCGTCTCGATGATGCGGCGCGCAAACGGCACCGCGTCGTGGAACGGCGGTCCGCTGGAGGACACCCGCTCGCAGCCGCAGACCTTGACCCAGCATTTCTCGTCGCGCTGCATCAAGTCGATCAGGGTCCGGAACGGCAACTGGTTGAGTCCGTCAGCAGCCTTGACCCGTCCCATGTGATCGATGGTGTAGCGCACCGGCAGTTTTGCCAGCAGGTCGGCATATTCAGGCAAATCGATCGCATCGAAATGCAGGTCGATGTGCCAGCCGAGCGGCGCCACCATCGCGACGATCTTGTGGAACACCGCCATGTCGGGCACACCTCCGAGATGGCGCACGAAATTGAAGCGGCAGCCGCGGAAACCGCCGTCATGAAGCTCCTGAAGGCCGCGCTCAGTAATGGTATCGTCGATATTGGCGACGGCGCGAAAGGTCCCGTCGCTGACGGCGATGGCGTCGAGCGCAACGCGATTGTCGGTGCCGTGCACGCTGGCATTGACGATGATGGCCCGGCCAATGCCGAGCTTCTGATGCAGCGCCCTGAAATCCTCCAGCGGTGCGTCCGGCGGCGTGTACGGTCGCCCCGGCGCATACGGATATTTGTCGCCCGGCCCGAAAATATGGGTGTGCGCGTCGCACGCCAGCGGCGGCAGGCGGAATTTCGGCGTCCGCGTATTGCGATCCGGGCCGGGAATCGTTGGCTTCGACATCATGCTCTCATGCGGTGCGTGAGCGGGAACCGGCCGGGGCTTTCCTGGCTCCGGCTTTCGCAGCGGGCTCCGCGGCCGCCTGGCCATTAATGTCAGGCGCCTGCAGTGCGGCGACGGTGGCGGAAACCAGTTGCTCGATCGCCTCGGCCATGTCGGCGCCATCGGCCTCGCCGCGCGACAACCGCGTCACCCGTTCCGGGTTGACCAGGGTGTAATAGAGCGCGCCGAGCAGGAACTGGGAGCGCCAGACCAGCGTCTTGCGCGGCAGATGCGGCAGGCTCTGCTCGATCGCTTCAATGAAGGCGTTGGTGGTGTCGTCGAAGATCTCCGCAATGATGCGGCCGACCACGGCGTTGCCTTCCGCCGACATGACAGCGCGCAGCCGCGTGAACCGCGCGCCGCCGCCGGCCAGATCGCTGCTCGACGAAAACGCCGGCTGCACATAGGCGCGCACCACGGCCTCGAGCCGGTCCTGCACGTCGCGCACGCGCCGCGCCGCCACCAATAGCTCGATGCGGCGCTTGTTCATGGGACCGCAATGCCGCTTGTAGATTTCGAGCAGCAGGCCGTCCTTGCTCTTGAAATGATAGGTGACGCTGCCGGGATTGGCGCCCGCCTCCAGCGCTATGTCGCGGATCGAGACGGCGTTGAAGCCCCGGGTCGAGAACAGGCTCTCGGCCGCGCTGAGGATTGCTTCCCGCATATTGGGATTGCGCGTCATGAGTTTTCTTTGGGCTCTTCTTTGGGGGTTTGCTTTCCGCTTTTTCTTTTGTACAGATGTACAAATTATCAGGTCCAGTCAACAAATATATCGGTGGCGCCGGAAAAACCCGGCGCCGACGCGACTGGAGCGGAAGGCACGGGAGAGCGATATGGCTGGAAGGCGCCAGATCATTGTTTCGGTGCTGGCGGTTGCCGCGCTCTTTGCCGGTGGCGTCATTGCGGCCGACACCGAGATTCGGCAGATCCTCGCGCCGAGCGGTGCGCTGCGGGTGGCGCTGTATCCGGGAACACCGACCTCGATCCTGCCGGATCCGAAATCGGGCGGACCAAAGGGCGTCGGCTACGATCTCGGCAAGGAACTCGCGAGCCGGCTCGGCGTGCCCTTTGAGCCGGTGATTTTCTCCGTGAACGCCGAGGTCCTCGAAGCGGTCAAGACGGGCAAGGCCGACGTCGCCCTCACCAACGCCACGGCCGCGCGGGCACGGGAGATGGATTTCGGCCCGCCCGTTTTTGAAGTCGAGCTCGGCTATCTCGTGCCGAAGGGCTCGGCGCTCACAGCGCTGATCGAGGTGGATGCAGCAGGCGTGCGCGTCGGCGTCACGGCAGGAAGCTCCTCGGACGGCACCCTTACGCGCGACCTGAAGAAGGCCGAGATCGTGCGCGCGGCAAATTTCGACGCCGCCATCGAGATGCTGACGGCCGGCACGCTCCACGCCTATGCCACCAACAAGGCCTCCCTGTACGAAATGTCGGAGAAGCTGCCTGGGTCAAAAGTGCTCGACGGCCGCTGGGGCGTCGAGCGTTTCGCAATCGGCGTCCCCAAAGGACGCGATGGCGGGATGGCGTTCATCCAGCAGTTCACCGAAGCCGCGAAGTCCGAAGGCCTGGTCAAGGCAGCGATTGTGCGTGCGGGGCTGCGCGGCGCGGTTACGCCGGAAACACAGAATTAGCGGCGTACGCCGCCCACTTCCAACCATCGATCCGGACAAGAAGGATTTCCTACCATGCCTACCCCACGCAAACTCATCCGTTCCGTCCTGGCCGCGGCACTATTCTCGCTGGCCGGTACGCAGGCAAACGCCGAGGGTTTCCCAAGCAAGCCGGTGCGGATTCTGGTGCCCTATGCCGCCGGCGGCGCGGTTGATGTCCTCGCGCGCACGGTAGGCCAGTCGCTGTCGAAGATCTGGGGCCAGCAGCCCGTGATCGAAAACCGGCCCGGCGCCGGCGGCACTATCGCTTCGCAGACACTGACCCAATCCGCGCCCGATGGCTACACCCTGATCCTGGTCGCCAGCGGCCATCCGCTCAATCAGTTCTTCTATCCAAAGCTGCCCTACGACACGTTCAAGGATTTTACCGCGATCAGCGAGATCGCCGCGTCGCCGCTCGCCATCGTCGTGTCCAAGAACAGCCCCGTGAAGAATCTGCAGGAGTTGCTGACGATCGCCCGCGAGAAGCCCGACGCCTTGTCCTATGGCATGTCAGGCAACGGCACGTCGGCGCACCTTGCCGGCGAACTTCTCAACTACATGGCCAAGGTGAAGATCCTTGCGATTCCCTACAAGGGCAAGGGGTTAGTCCGCGTCTGACGGATAAACAGATAATACTTCAATAGGTTGTGGAAAACATCCGCGCCGCGTGTCCCGTCGGTGTCCCGGCGACCGTTTCGCCTTACGCGCCCCGCTGATACGCCGCGCACCCTTGCCGCTGTCTGATGCCACCGGCCCCGGAATAACGCGCCGGTGACTCGCGCTGCGAACCCGGCACCGGTTTAAACGATCATCTTGCACGCGGTTCGGAACAGGATCACGCTCGGCACCATCATGATGGAACACATGATCGCGTTGATTCCGCATTTGACGACGGCGTGCTCGGTTAGGCACGTCCGGGTTTCGCTGCCGCTGGTGGCGTGCCTGGTCGACAACGAGCGATACTTTCTACCTGGCGATCTGCCGGCGCTCGCCGGCCACGATCTGCGGCCATTGTTCCGACCGCGGCTCGGCCAGGGCAATCCGTCGCCGCAACCGAGGCCGCGGCACCGGCCGAGGCACCACATCAGCCGGCGCGATACGGACGAACTCGACCACATCCTCGGGCCGGTTACTGCACGCTGACGCCGCCGCGCACCACGCGCCAGGGAATAGCCCGACCAGGTCGCGGTCGCGACGCCGGCGAGCTCGCCGAGCGGCTCGACCGATTGCTGGCGGCACCGGTGGATTGATGCGGCGGATTGCATCGGCTTAAATGCGCCAAATGACCACCCTTACCCGCCGCCGCCATCCAGACCGAACCGATTGCTGGCACGTCTTTTACGGCGACGTCCACGTCGGCACCATCGCGCGCGCCGTCGGCCATCCGAACACCGCGCCGCAATGGACGTGGTGCTGCGGTTTCTATCCTGGCAGCCATCCCGGCGAGCACCGCGGCGGCAGCGCCGAAACGTTCGAGGCGGCGCGCGCGGCGTTCGATGCCGCCTGGCGGGTCTATTTGCCCAAGCGCACCGAGGCCGACTTTCAGGCGTGGCGCGATCAACAGGCTTGGACCGCGGAAAAATATCGACGCTTCGACCGCGGCGAAAGGGTGCCGGCGCGATGAACTTTGTCGGCGACAGACCTTTCGCTGATCCCGACGCGGCGGCGCGCCGGCTAATGGAACATGCGCGCGCGTTCGAGCCGGTGCACGACGGGCGGATTTACATCGAGAAAATCAACGCGCCGTTTCTGTTCGGCGACAAGGCGACACCGGCCGAATATTCGGCCGGCCTCACGCGCGCCATCGAACGCGGCTGGCTCGAATTGCACGAAAGCGGAACGTTCGTGAAGTTCACGCAAGCCGGCTCGGATTTGTTTGCCTGAGCGCGATGCAGCCGGACCAAACTGCCGCGGCGGAAACCGGCAAAGGCTTATCGAATTGTTCGGTGACAAAAAGGCAGCAAATGTTCGATCAGCTTCGATATCGTTGGGCGCTAAGAAAATTTCTCAAAAAGCACGATGCGGCGCGCCGTTCGTACGAACGTTGGTACGATCAGGCACTCGATGACCCCGTGGTTTCAAGCGACAAGAACCACATAACGGGCACAGAGCTAAATTCTCAAACAGCCATGATTGATGCGTTTCGTTCAAAATATCTTTTGGAACAGGCTCATCGATATCATGTCCCTATTCCAGACAAGGAAGAAGATTGGATTAAGCCACGTTCCGCCAGTGAACCACTTTTGATTTTGACAGCAGCAGCCGCGCAAAAACTGCGCGCGGACATTAGAGCAGAGCAAAAGGCCGATTGGGACTACTGGGCGAATAGAGTCACATTGGCGCTTGCTTTGATCGGCAGCATTTTCGGCGTTTTGGCTTTTTTCAAAAAATGAATGGCGTCAGCGGTCATGGCGTGGCCCTTCACTGCACCGTGAACCCGCCGCGCAAAATGCCGTGCTGTTTCAGCCAGGCAATTGCCTGGTTGACGTCATCGGTGCACAAATAGGCAAAGCCGCAGCCCTCAAGGTGATCGCGCATCGCGGCTTGAGCGTCCGACAACCGGCCGCCGCGCCGTTTCATTTCGAGGAAAGCCATCTGCTTATCAGGTCCGGCAAATTGTAAATCCGGCCAGCCGGCGACGACGCCGAGCCGCCGGCACCGTCTCGCGGCGCTCGGACTACGCGCCTCGCCGTTCGCGACATGGCAAAACCGCCAATGCGGATCGAGCCAGCGCCGGACGACGGAAACCAAAAACGCCTGGCTCGCGAATTCCGAGGGCGGCGGCGGTGCCTGGCCGCGTTGCCGGCGCGACTTGAACAAATGCAGTTGCCGCGCCGCCGTCACGTCTCGGTTTCCTTTTTGAAGCGCTCGAACGCCGGCAGCAGATTGGCGCGTAACTTCGAGCCGTTGGAAAGCGTCAGCACCAGCGTGTAGCCGGTCACGTCCAGCGCCTTGACGTGAAGACCAGGCTCGCCGCGCTCGCCTGGTTTTCCCCGCGCGCCTTTCGCGCCGAGCATCCAGCCAGGTCCCGGCAACGGGCCGGGGTTGTCTTTTATGGCGCGCCATTCCGAGCCGTTGTGCGCGACGACGTCCATCGCGTGATAGGTCGCCGTCGGATCATGCAAGCCCCTCGCTCGGCCGAGGGACGACCGGCTCAAATCTGAGCCGGTCTTTCCGTGCTGATGCGACGCCGCGCCGGCGACGTTTCCGTAATCGTCGAGCGACGGTTCGATGGCACGGATCAACGCCGACATGGTCGTCACCCCGCGCGCACCCGGGCCTTGCGTTCCTCGCGCTCGATCACGGCATCGCATGCGCGAATTCTCTGCCGGCATTCGTTGAGCACGGTCACCAGATCGTCGGAAAACCTTTCGACCGCATCGGCGCGGCGGTCGGCGTCGGTGTAGCAATTCGACTCGACGAGGCGCGAAACAAGCGGCCAGGCGGCGGCGAGCGAAATGTTCGCCAGCTCGACGCGGCAATGCCGCTGGATTTTAGCGAGGCAGTGGCGAAGTTCGGCGGGTTGGTCGGGTTTCATGGCGCTCACCAGGTGACGTTGTTGATGACCGCGACCCTGCCGGCGCGCGTCATAACCCATGTGCAATCCTGCAACAGCCTGACCGCGATGGTTGCGGTCTGGAACGCCGAGAACTGCGGGGCGGCGGGCACGCCGGCACCTTGTGCGCCGGTGACGAGCGGCAGCGGCGCGGTGTCTTCCGCGTGCAAGCTCACTTCCTTCGTGCTTGAAATATCCGGCGTATCGCCCTCGGCCGAGGCGAAATTCGCCGTGTCGAGCATGATCAACTGCTTGGCCGGAACGGTCGGGCTGGCGATGATCGGCATGTCGTAGGCACCGCCGTTCGGTATGAACCCGAACAACTGCGAGCCGAGCAACAGCGCCGAGGTCATGCTCATGAGCACAATCGGGGCGATCAATGGGCCGGTGGTCTCAATCGCCGCAGCCAGCGCCCTAACGTCGCCTGCAAGCGCCGCCAGGGTGCCGCCCGCGGTGGCAGCGGTCGGCGTCACGCCGGCCAGGATGCCGCCTGGCGAGACCGCCGAGGGTGCCGTCGAGCCGAGCAAGACGCCGTCGATTGAAACGCTTGCGTCATAGGCCATGGTGGTCTCGATCACGGCCTCGATTGAAGGCGTCGAGTGCTTCATGAGTTCTTCGGAAAATTGCGAAATGACCGCGGCCTTGTGCGGCACCAGCGCGGCGGTGGAAAGTGCGAGTTGCCGCACGGCTATCGGCTGGCCCTCACCGACGAAAGGCGCACTCAATGGCGACGAAGGCGCACGGCTCGGCACCTTGATCGAGCCACGGCCAGCGAGCGACACGCGGATCGCGCCCGGAAACGCCGACAGTTGGGCATAGATACTTTTCGGCGCGAGCACTTGCAGGAAATCGGCATTGCCGGCCGAGGCCAATTCGGCGGCCCAGCCCGAAACGGTCGTCATCGCCGGCGCGACCGCGGATCGGCCGATCATGCCTGGCGAGGCCAGTGTCGCGAGTAAGGCGGGGTCGTTGTTGTACAGCGTCGCCGCGATCCGAGCCGGTGCCTGGGTTTTTTGCCGGCCAATCGCGTAACACGCGAGCGTCTGCGCAAGGCGTTGTTGTGGCGACCGGCGAGGGACGGCGCGGCGCGCAACCGCCATGCTGGCGTCAAGACGCGACACGATGGCGCGCGCGTCGCGCAGCTCGCGCCGCATCAAACCGAGTTCGTGGGAAAGGTCGTTCATTGGCAGCGTTCCTCGTTCGGCACAAAAGCCGTGGTGAAGATGCTGGCCAGTTTGCTCGGGGTGCGGTGCCGTGCGTCCACGGCTGCATTATCGCGAGCATCCACAGGATACGACGCCGCCGCGCGCGAGTGCAAGCGGATTGCGCGAGCCGCGACGATTGCGTTTCGTCACGCCGATGTCGGCGGTACCTTGCGTGCCGCGCACCTTGTCGGCGCGACCGCCGCCCTCGATGTGCTGTGGGGAATGTACCGTCTATAAAAAAGGTAGGCCGGGATAGGCATCACCACCCATCCCGGCCTTCTTGCCGCCGTCAAGGGCGACCGGTCAGGCAGATGCCGAAGTTTTCCGACATCCAAGTCTGCCAATTGTTTTCCACTTCACAAACTTGGTTGCGACGCCCCATTTCGACTTTCATCATGCCGCCCGTCGCGACGTCGATTTCCTCATCGGTCAGGTTGCGCTCGTTGGTCTGGTTCGCGGTCGTGTTCATCTCGGTTCTCCTTCCTTGACGGTCGAGCCCATTGCTCGACGGGCTCTGGTGTAGCCGGGCCTGGCCGCTCCGACTGTGCCGGTAGTCACAGAAGAAGTTTCATAGGACCTGACCGCCCCATTGCCGACCACGCCTGAGGTGCTCGCGGTTCCGGCCAGGGTCGCCGCCGGTTCGTGTGAGGTTGCCGGCGGTGGCATGGTGTTTTGCCCGGATTAAAATGGATGCGTGAAACTTGGGCCGCCGCTCGCCTCGTCACGACGGGGAAAAAGCGACCCGCCCCCCCTGGCTCGGCAACCGTCACCATGAACGAATGAACGAAATGCATGTTTTTTCCATTGTTCGCCTCATACGCGCGCGCTATCTCGCTATAGGGACTTTGATGTTTTTCGTTCATTCGTTCATGCCATCATTGTCCAGCGGGAATGCAGATTGGCTCGGTTCGCGGTCGTATTCGGTGCTGCAGCGCAATCCTTTGACCACCACCGACCGCATGGAAGGCCGGAACGTCATGTCGCCGAGCCGTTCGAGCTTTTTCTTAAACCCGCGGTTGGTGCCGGGTTGTTCCTGGTTGGCCTCGCACCACTGCCGCCAATCGGCATAGAGTTCTTTCAGCAATTGGCTTGCGCTCGGGCCGCGGATGCAATTCTCGGCAATCCAGGCACCGATGATGTTTTCGTCGTTGAGGTATTGCTCGGTGGCGGCGGCAATCACCTCGGGCCGCACCGGGCCGTTTGCTTGCATGTCCAGCCAACCATCGACCATCCAGCGCAAGATGGCCGGATATTCGATTTCGAGTTTCTGTTTCAGGTCGCTATCACTTTGCGCCGGCTTGAACGTGAACGGCACCAGGTTGAGCCGCCGCGCGATGGCGTCGTCGACGGTGCGGATGGCCGGCTTTGCGTTTCCGACGAAACAGATTTTAAATTTCGGCTGGAATTCAAAAAAATCGCATTTCATGAACCGCGCCGGGATTGAAACCTCGTTGCCGGTAAGTTGCTTGACCTTTGCGGTGTTCCAGGCGCGGCCTTCCTCGGTTTCGCTTGCGACGACCAAGCGCGCGTCGGCCAGGCGTGCAAGTTCCGTCGGATGCGCGTCGTGTTTCGTGGCGAGGAACATTCCAATAGGCGCGCTTGCGGCATAGTTGCCCATGATCGAGGTGATTGTTTTCAGGAACACGCCTTTGCCGTTACCGCCGGGACCGTGGAAAAAATCGAAATCCTCGCGCGAGGTGTCGCCGGTGAGCCAATAGCCGGCGCGTTGTTGCAGGAAGCGTTGCAAGCTTTCGTCGCCGCGCGTAGCGTCGTGCAAGAAGTTCATCCAGAGCGGGCACGGTGTGCCTGGCGCGGCGAGCCGTGAGCCCGTCGCCATGTTAATCATTTGCGCCGGCTTGGGCGGCAACAATGTGCCGGTGCGCAAATCGACGACGCCGCCGGGTACGCCGAGCAACAGCGGGTCGGCATTCCAGGCACCGTGATCGCGCGCGAGGCGGCGGTCGGTACGGGCGGCGCGCTCGACCGCGGTGGCGACCCTGACACGCGAGCCGCCGAATTCACGGACCAGGGCGCGCACACAATCGAGCGCATATTCGTCGGTGTCGCGCAGCCAGATTTCGCCGGTCCAGCGAAACCAGCCGCCGCGATCATGATCGTAGACGAACCGCCCATCGTAACGATCAGCGAATTCGAGCGCGAACTTTTCCTCGCCGACGGCATCAGGTTGGCCGCGTGCGCTCGGTTTCGGCCGCTCGGTGGCGATGCCTAATGCCGCCAGTTTTTGCTCGGGGCTATGCATCGGCGAAATCCTTTCCGTCGTCAGCGCGCAGATGGATGACAGCCTCGAACCCGGCATCGACCCAACGCTGCGAGCATTCCCGCGCCGCGGCGAGCCCGGTATCGTCGTGGTCGGCGAAAATCGTGAGGTGCTCGATGCCTGGTATCGGCGCGAACGATTTGATGTTGACCGCCGAGCCGAGGCACCACACCGGCCGCCAGCCGGTGCCGCGGATGGCGAGCCCGGTTTCGATGCCCTCGCAAATCCCGAGCCCTTGCTCGACCATGTCGTCGGCATCGAGTTTGACGGCGCAACCGGCCACCTTGCCGAGCATCAGCTTTCCGATTTTGCTGCCGTCCGGGTTCAGCCCGATGCGGTGTACCGCCGCCGGCGGCCGGGTTTCGTCATCATCGCGGAACGGCCGGAACGCGACGACCAGCGCCGGCACGAACACCGACTTGTCGGCATCGTCTTTTCCAAACGGGCACCGCGCGTGAAATCGCATCACCCGCATCGCCAGGTCGTCGTCGAGTTCGAATTCGCGGCCGTTGAGATACCGCTCGGCGAGCGAGCCGCGCGGGTCGACCGCCTCGCGCCATAGCCGCTGCACCTGGTCGCCGCGATCAGGCGACGGGGGTTTCGGTGCCGGTTTGGATTTGACGCGATGGACGGCCTCGCCAGCATCGCCGACACGCGGCCACAAACCTTTCGCCACCAGAGCGTCACGCACCTCGGCTTGCGAGCACCCGGCGTGACAATGGAACAACACCAGGCCGTCGCCGGTATCGGTCAGCGACAGGCTCGGCGTGCGGTCCTCATGCGCCGGACATTTTGCGACAAAGCTATTTTGGCCGGTGCGCTTGCCGCCGAGCGCGTGCGCGATTTCGCCGGCGGTCAGCATGGCTGCACCCACACCGGCCGGCGACGCATCCAAACGGTGTGCCGCTCGCGGCTGTAGTCGGCAACGCGCCAGCCGGCACCTGGCGGCGGAACGGTGAGCGTGCCCCATGAACCGTCGGCATCGACAAAGGGCCGGTCGCGCATCACCAGGTGCTCGATGAGTTCGAGGAACAGGCCGGGTTGGTCGCGGTGCCGGCGCGTTATGTCTGCGCCGGGTTTCATCCCTTTTTTGCTTTCAGTTCGCCGGCGAACATGCGCCAGCTTTCCGCCGCCTGGTTCACCAGCGTGAGCAATTCAGGCGGCACCGGGAATTCGCGCCACGCCGGAAAATGTTTGTCGAAAAATGCTTTCATCGCGATGGCATCGCCGGCAAAACTGCCGACGCTAAACTGCCAGCGGTCTTGTTCGGTGTCCCAATCCGCGCTCGGCGGGTCCTGAATTGGCAAATCCACCGCCTCGGGTTTTGCTTTTTCCGCCGGCGGCTTGCGCGCCTTGCCGTCGGCACCGACCGTCTTGGCCAACTGGGGAATTTCCCCAGTTGCTTCCAGCTTGTCCCGCACCGCACCGACCGTCTTGTGATTGGCCTTGGTTTGCTTCGCGATGGTCCGATTGGATTTTGCTGGCTGCGCCTTCAACACCGCGGCGATCAATTCGCGCTTTTGCTCGGCGGTGAGATGGCGGCGGTGGATGTTGGCGCTGATGACGTAGGTATAGGGGTCAAAGCCGGCATCGCACTTCCGGCAACATGCCAGCATCGCCACGTTTTCAAGCACGATTTCGAGCCCGACCATTTCCATTGCGTCGAGCCTATTGCGCCCGTCGATCAGGATCGGTTTGTCGTCGGGGCCGTCGATCACTGCGACCCGAGTGCGCATCCCGTTTTTCTTGATGTCCTCGCCGAGCGCCTTCAACTCGTCGGCGGTCATCATCGGAAACATATCGGCGGCGGGATGCACCTTGATCACGTCGCGCCAGCTTTTCGGTTGCTTGGTTTCCGTCATGGTGGTGACCTTCCCTGATTGAAGGCCAACCTTGACGCGAACGGCGCGGAACCATATTTTGCGGCTATTCAGCACCACAAAATTCTGGCCGTCTCGTTCGCGCGAGGCGGCCTATTTCGTGGTGGTGGCGGTTTGCGTGATCGTCATGGGGCACATCCCTGGCCGGCCACCATCATGGCGACCGGCATTTCGAGAATTTCCCCTTTGTCGTGCGATGGCGTCCGGCTCGGTGCGGCCGGATTATCCTATCCGTTGTTGGTGGCCGCGGCGGCCTCACGTTCGGCGCGCCAGCGCGCGGCGGCCTCGCGCGAAATCAGGTGACGCTTGCCGATGTGGAAGCTCGCCGGCATCTGGTCGCGGCACTTGTAAAACATCGCCAAGCTGATGCAGTGACGCGCACAAAACGCCGGGATGCTGAATGCGTCGGCGTTCGGGTCGGCGAGCGCGGCTTTGATGTGGGCCTTTTCGCGGGCGGTGGGTTCAGGGCGGGCCATTGCTGTCCTCACAAACACGATGATAGCGCGTAGTACGCAATTGTGTGAACGAGTCGCCAACTTGCGCAAGCCCTGGCGCGGGCAAAATCGCACAAGGTGTCCCAAAGTGTCCCACTTGCTATGGCAAACGCTCGCGCGCATCCCAGAACGCGCGCACAAAACAATTTTGCCGACGCATTTTTTGCAAAAATGATTTTTTTATTTTTTTGCGGATTTGTTTTTATAAAATTCACGCCCGTCACCGCATCGAGATGACGTTGCCCTCGACGGTGGCGTCGATGTCGAACAGCGCGCGGCGCATTTGCGCGTCACCGTGATCGGCGATGAACCGGCTGTAGGTTCGCTCGATCATCGCAACGCTGGTATCGAACGATGACGCCACCAGGCGCACCGGCGCGCCGGCGAGTAGCGCGCGCGTGATGGCGGTGTGTCGCAGGGCGTAAATCGTCGCGCCTTCCGGCAGCCGTGCGGCCTTCGCCGCAGCGGCGAACGGCCAGCGATGCTTGTTCGTCTTCCACCGCTCTTGCGAATTCATCAGCAACAGCGGTTCGGATGCACCGCGGCCGGCGGCGAGCGCCTTCAAGCGCCGCGCCAGGCTCGCCGTGATCGGCATCGGCTTGCGGGTTCTGGTGCGCCGGTTTCGGCCCTTCAGGCTCGACGGCACCAGTAGCCGCGGTTCTTTGCCGAGGTGAAGGTCGCCGACGTCGAGCAACGCAATCTGGCCCGAGCGCGCGCCGGTCGCGGCATGAACTTCGACATAAATTCCGAATTCGGCGCTGATCGCATAGGCGCACGTCACGACGTCGCGGCGCTGGTCGTCGGAAAGAACGATGTTGCTTTCCGTGTCGTCATCTTCCGGCAATGCGGCGAGGCCGACGGTCCAGGCTTTGGCGTTCGTGATGCGGTCGTCATGCGAGGCGGCTAGGTTGAGCGCGGCCTTCAGTGACTTGCCCATGCGGTTGACGGTTGCTGCCCTGATGCCGCCGACGACAAGGTCGTTGCGCCAGCGTTGCATTTCCTTGACCGTCAGCATCGAAACCGGCTTGCTGAGCAATCCCGGCGTCAGATGGTGGCGCGGGTGATTGGCGTTGCCCGCGCTCGCGCCGCGCACGGCGAGGTCGGCGGCGTAGTCGGTCAATGCTTCATCGACCGTCGAAGGCCGGCCGGCGTCGGCATCGGTGCCGCGCGCCAGTTGCTTTGCCTTGTCGGCGGCTTGCCAGAAATCGAGGACGGTCGCGCCGTCGGCGTCCTCGCGGTCGTCGGCGAGCGCGAACGACTTGATCCAGTTGCCGCCGGCACCGTCAGCGGCGCGCACGTTCCAGGCACCGGGCCCGGCGTTGCGGCGATAGCCGAGCGAGATGCCTGGCGCGACCGTGATCCAGTAGGGCTTGCGCTGCGGCGCGAGCTTCAAGCGCGCGGTTCTGGTTTCGAGAATGCTGGAACGGATGCGGCGCGGCATGGGTCAGAAATCCTTCCGTGTCCCGGGTGTGTCCCGGCGATGGGTGTGCAAGCGTATAGACGCCCACATAGCTACATGGAAGAAACCTTGAAGCCTTAAAGGGTTAGCGTGATGCCGGTGGATGCATATGGAAGCCTGTAGAACAACAATTTTCCCTACAAGGGCGGTGCGCCCGCCCTCACCGCCGTAATATCAGGCGAGATTCCGATCAGCGTCAATCCCTTGCCGGAGGTCGTCGGCCAGCTCGAGGGCTCCACGGTGCGCGCGCTCGCGGTGACGACGGCGCAGCGCGCCAAGGCGCTGCCGGATGTCCCGACGGTCGCGGAGTCCGGCTTGCCCGGCTACGACGCGTCGGTGTGGTGGGGCTTTCTTGGACCCGCGGGCATGGCGCCGGAACTGGTGGCCAAGATCAACACCGATCTTAAGGCCGCTCTCAAGGACCCGGTGGTTCTGACCGCGCTGGAAAAGATGGGCGCGACGCCGGTCGGAAACTCACCGCAGGAATTCGACGCGTTCATGCGCGCGGAGGCCGCCAAGTGGGAGCCCGTGCTCAAGGAAGCCAATATCAAGATGCAGTGAGGCGCGCCAACGCGACGCCTATCGCGCATTGGCCGGGGCATGCACCGGCCACAAATCGGCGCGCCAGTGCAGCATGATCGCCAGCATCAAGGCGAGACCGACCGCCGCGTACAGCGTTCCCGTCGCGGCGAAGCCGATCTCGTCGATCAGGCTGCCTGCGGCCAGAAGGCCGAACGGCAGGCCATAGATCACCATCATGCGCACGCCCATCACCCGGCCGCGGAAATTCTCGGCCGCCGTGCGCATCAGGATGACGGCGATCGAGATCATCGCGAGGCTCTGCGAGAAACCGGCGATGACAAGGCAGACGATCGCGGTCGGCACCGTCTGCATCTGCACGAACAGCAACAGCGTCGCGTACCACAGTACGGTCGAGGCGATCATGAGCCGCGCCACCCTTATGCCGTGGATCAGGCTCAGCACGATCGAGCCCGCCAGCGAGCCGATGGCGAAACTGGCCGAGAGGTAGCCGAGCCCGGTCTGGTTGGTGCCGTAGATCGCCTTGGCCACATAGGGCAGCAATCCGTTGGTCAGTGGATAGGCCGTGAGGTTGGCGAGGAACGCGACCCACAGCGCGGCGCGCATGCGCGGTGTGGTCCAGCAATAGGCCACGCCCTCCATCAGGTCGCGCAATGGCGAGGGCCGTAGCGCCTCGCTTTCGGTGTCGCCGGTCGGATGCGGCTTGGCCGATACCACCACGCACAGCGTCAGCACGGTCGCGATGAGATAGAGACAGACGATCGCCACATAGGCCGGTCCCATCCCGAGCGCGGCGAACAATCCGGCGCCGCTCAGTGCGCCGGCAATCCGCGCGGTATCCATCGTGGTTCGGGAGATGCTGATCGCGCCGATCAATTGATCGCGCGGCATGATGGTCGCTACCAGCGCGCCGCGCACGCCGAGGTCCGACGGACGGACGACACCCATCAGTGCCGCGACGATAAAAACAAAGAGTGGGCTGAGATGGCCTGACAGCGCCAGCGTCATCAGCACGGTCGCCAGCACCGCGTAGCTCGCGCGCATCATCGCCAGTAGATCGCGGTGACCGATGCGGTCGCCGACGACGCCGAACATCGGCGCGACCAATGTGCCGATATAACCAAGGGAAGCGAACACGGTGAGCAGCAGCACCGAACCGGTCTCGACCAGCACGTACCAGCCGAGGATGATCATCTCCATCTCGAACGCCCACGAGGTGAGCAGATCGGCGGGCCACTGGAAACGATAATTCCGGATCCGGAATGGAGCGAGCGCGGAAGGCCGCGCGAAATCGCTCAAGACTCGCTGTCGCGGTTCATCGCGTTCCACCCTGCCCTGTTTCTTGTTCTTGCCTGTGCTTGGATAGCGTGCAGGGATCGCTTGTGTCAATTATGATAGCCCCAGCGCATGGCTACCCTGCTCTTGCCGACAGTCGCCGGTGATAGCCGGCAATGCCGTCCCACGGATACTTCGCAAGGAAAGCCCCGAGCAGCTCTTCCGCCGTAACCAGCGGGCCGTTGCGAAGCGCAACGTAGACCATCTCCCATTCCAGGCAGAATTCCGCATCCGCGCTCGGCACGTCCGCCCGCTCCGATCTCAGTTCGTAGATTTCGAATGCCTCCGCGAATCCCTTCGGGTTGATACGGTCAACGCTGCGGAAATGAAACCGGCCGTCGACACGCTGCTTAATAGCCGAGCTTACCAGTATCGATGTCCCGTAATTCTTGTTCAACCCTTCGAGGCGCGCGGCGAGATTCACCGTTGCCCCCAGAACGGTGTAGTTCATCCGGTCCAACGATCCGATATTTCCGACCACGGCATCGCCGACATGCAGGCCGAAGCGCGTGTTGTAGAGCGGCCATCCTTCGCGCTGGAACGCGGCATTGAGCTCACCGTTGGCCTCGATACAGGCGAGCACCGCCACGCAGGCATTGGCAACATGATCATCATCCTCGATCGGCGCGTTCCATATCCCCATCACGGCATCGCCGATGAATTTGTCGACCGTGCCCTCGTTCGCCATGATCGCCTCGGACATGGCCCCGAAGTAGCGCGAGGTGTACTGCATCACCTGAGTGGGGTCCCTGTTTTCGGTCAGCCCGGTGAAGTTGACGACGTCGGTGAACAGGACCGTTACCTCCCGACGCGCGCCGCCCAGCGTCATCGCGTCGCCGGTTTCCACGAGTTGCTGCACCAGGCGCTTAGGGACGAAGTTCGAGAAGGTCTGCACCAGCGTGCGCATGGTGGAGACCGACCGGCCGAGATCGTCGATCTCGCGGATCGTGGAATGCAGGGATGACCCGACCGCCGGCTGGAACCGCTGGATTCGGTCGGTCTCGTCCGCCAGCGCCCGCAGCGATTTGGACAGAATCGAACCGATAACGAAGACAATCGGCACCATGGCTGCGACGAATCCAAGCGTGGCGACAAACAGCCGTCGGCGCTCGGAGAGGATACTGGCGAAGAACTCATCGACCGGCGCCACCACCGCGACGCGGAGGTTGGCCGGACCCGAACGGGGGATGGTCTGGAATGCGGCGGCATACAGCCGGCCCGCCGGGTCGTTAAAGAACTGTTCGGAAATTCCGTTCGCGCGCCAGGCACGGATCGCCTTGAGAACTCCCGCCATATCGGTCTCACGCAGGCTCGGAACAGTACCTGACACCTCTCTTCCCAGCATTTCCGACATCCGGGGATGGGCCAGAATGCGATCGTCATCGTCAAACAGGAAGGCGACGCCGGAGTCCGACAGCTTCTCCCTTTTCAACACCTCCTGCGTCGCATCCATCAGCAGGTCGCCCGCGATCACGCCGCCCCTGCCCGCTTTCAGCGCGGACTGCACGGTATAGCCCTGCTTTCCGGTCGCGAAGAAAATGTACGGTCCGGTCAGCCAGCTGCCATCGCGGCGCTCAGCGTCTTTGTACCAAGGGCGCTGGCGCGGATCGTAATCGAGCGGCCCCGGCAACTCCCTGATTATTTCGAGCGTCTCTGACAGAAACAGCCTTCTTGACTTGACGCGAGCAGGATCGGACCGCGAGATCACGACCAGCCGGAACGCGGCCTGTTCGGGTGCCTCCAGCCGCGCGCGCGAGTCCCGACCGGTACCGCCGATATCGTCCATCTCGATGAACGAGCCATCGTCGTAACCGACATACAGGCTGAAGAGCTGTGTGTTGTTCCTCACCATGGCCGCGAGCAGAGCATACAGGCGCGGATTATCCTCGATTTCCGCGGACTGGATCGGCGGCAGCGCGTTGAGAATTTCGAGATTGTCCCTCACCAGTTTCAGTTGCGAGCCGATCCGGTCCGCCGACGATTCGGCCACCTTGCCGATGAACTGGCTGGCGGCCGCATTAGTGACCGCGGTGATCCGCTCAAAGCTGAGATAGACCAGCGCCAGACCGATGACGAGAACGATCGCGACGAACAGCGTGATGACGGAGGTCTTGAACCCGAGCCGTAGGCTTCTGTTGTTCGTCATCGAAGCACCATCAATCACTCCACTCAGAACGGATTGACGTAATTCGTGATCGCAATCTGGCGCAGCAGCACCTTGCGGATGACGTGCGCCAGCTTGACGTGTTCGGTGAAGATGGCGGCATCGCCGGCGCTGCCGGCGGGCAAACTCCGGACCAGATGCGCGTCGTCGAGCCGGATACGAACAACAAACGGCACGGAGGCAATATTCTTGGGCGTCACGGCCAGTCCCGAGGTCTGCACCTGACCGGTCGCGACCGCCTGAAGGACGCTCTCGACCTTGCCGCTGTAGATCTGCCCCGGCTTGAACTTGAACGTCGCCTCGACGGCTTGGCCTGGTTCAATATAGCGGGCATCGATCTGCGCGATTTCGACACCAACGATACTGTCGGACGTATCGATGAAGGCCATCACCGGAGCCAGGGGCAGGTTGGCGACGCGGGCGCCCTTGCGCAGCGCGACGTTGGTGACGTAGCCATCGCCGGGCGCGCGCACAACCGTCTTGTCCAGATTCCATTTCGCGCCTTCGAGTTGCGCCTTGAGCTGGTCAACTTCGGACTGGCGTTGCTCGACGTCGAAACCGCGGCCGGAATCTCGCTCGAACAATTGCGTCATCTGAGCGAGACGCGTCGCCGACAGCTTCAGCTGTGCTTCGATTGCTTTGACCTGCGCCTCGAAAGGTACGGGATCGATGCGGAACAACACATCGCCCGCCCTCAGCGGCTTGTTCGCCTCGACGGGAACGTCGATCACTTCGCCGGCCACGCTTGGCACAACCGCGACCGAATTGCGCACCACCAGCACGGGTCCCTGCGGTGCGCCCCACCCCATCGGAATGAACAGACCGAGATTGAGCAGCAGCAGGACGATGAACGGCGACACCTTCCAGAACAGATTGAAGCTGATGATGCCAAACTTCACCAGCGCAAACATCAGGACGAGGTAGACGCAGAGCATCGCCACGATCATGGGGCACGCTCCTGCGAATGCCGCGCCGGTACGTCAACGTAAGCCCAGATCAGCGCCAGCGGCCACAGCGCAAAGCCGCAGATCAGCGTTACCCAACCTGCCACCGTCACCGCCTCGGCCCAGGGATGCCCGCGGCTCTTGGCGATATGCCCGGGCAGCCAGCCGGCGATGCAGAACACGCCGACCACACAGGCGGCGAGAATGATCAGGACAATCCAGGCGAAGATATCGAGGCCGCTCATGATGCCTCGCTAACTGACGCGCTGCACCGGCGGCGGCGTCCAGGAGCCATCCAGAACGGGCGCTTTCGGCCAGTACGCGCGCACGTAGAGTGAGAAATCGCCCTTCGGAGCCGGCAGCCAGTTGGCGCGCTGTGTGGGATCGGCCGGCGCCTCGGCCTGCACGTAGACGGTGAGCGAACCGTCTGCGGCAGGTTTGAGATCCTTGTTCTTGGTGCCGACCGAGAAGCGGTTGATCGGGTTTGCGACAAAGAAATGGTGCTGGTTGTAGATCGAGAGCGACCAGAAGCCATTCACGGGAGGCGTGCCGTCCTTCGCGAACGTCACGGCGTAGCGGTTGGAATTGTTAAGCCGAGCCCCCGAGGCGTCGAGGTCCTGATAGAAATATTTGGTTTCGTTTGGCGAATTCACCAGGATGTTCGATTTGGCCACCGCCGTCCGGGTGAAATAGTCCGTCCCAAACGCCGACTCGTTGGAGATGGTGCTCCAGTTATGCGGCAATTGCTGACCGTAGTTACGGAACTGGAACAACGGATTCACCAGCTTCTCTTCCGCATCCTTGGCGGCCTCGATCATCCCCTGCTTTATTTTTGGATTATCCTTGGCGGCAGCCAGTACCGCGAGCAGCTGTGCATAGCGTGCTTCCTCGCCCGGCAGCGGCGGCGCGTCGGCGAGTACGGTCGGAAGCTCGTCGAAAAACTTCTCAGGGAGCACCCATCGCGTTTCCTCTTCGCCGGGAGGCGCGCCGGCTACCTTGGGCAGCTTGCTCCACTCCGTGCTCTTCATCCGCCCGTCGTAGTCAGCGAGCGGATACATCGCGATACCGGTCAGCACGCCCTGAATCGTACGCTTGTCTTGCGGCGTGTCGTCCTGAAAAACACGCGGCGCAACAAGGCCGGTATTGCTCGACGCGCGGAATACGCGGGTGATTCCCTTTGGTACCTCACCGCTCCAGTTGGGTCCGACAAGGAGGTAAAAGCCGGGCACGGTGCCGTACATCTTGCCGAGCTGAACGAAGCTGTCAGTGCGTAGATCGACAATCTGATACACCCAAAAGCGATCGCCGAAATCCGGCACCTGGACCACCACCGGAGAAACATCCAGTGCGATCATGCCGAGGCCGTAGACGACGTCCTGGTTCGGGCACGCGACATTGCGCTCTTCCGGATCGACATAGTCCGTCAGCATCGTGAGGCGGTTGAGCGGCGCCTGGAGCAACGGGCCGACATACCTCTGTTCCGTCATCTTCGAGAACGCAAGCCGGCGGTTATAGATATTGACCAGCGGCCAGGCCCAGAAGAAGGCGTCGCGCGCGACGTGGGCGGCATAGGCCTCGGTGATCTTCACACGCGCATCCGGACCGGATGGCAGCGCGCGAGCCCAGCCAGGCGATGGCGGCAGCGGCTGCGGATTGAGCGACGAGGACTCAGCGTTGGCGCCGGACGAAGTACTCCCCGCCAGTACTGACGCGATTGCGAGCGTCGTCCCGGTGAGCAGGATATTTCTGCGATCGGGATCTGCGTTAGTGATCATTGTTTCAATTCCCGTAAGCGTTGTCCTTGTGACGCACCCGTCAGCTCCCCGAATGCAGATGCTGCAATAGCTTCTGCCCTCATTTGCTGCCCCCTATCGTCGATGCAGTGATTGTTTCCACGTCCGGTAGCTTCCACACCTTGTCGAAGAACTCCTTCTTCGGACCGTAGAGGCGGAACATCAGCTCGAACTTGCGGGCGGGATCGGTCGGTATCCAGTTCGTCTCCTGTCCGGCGGGTGCCTTGGCGCCAAGGAAGATGTCGACGGAGCCGTCGGAATTCTTCTTTATGTCGGTCGCGTTCGACGCGCGGCTGGCGCGGTCGACGTTCTTGATCAGCGCATGCGTGTCCCGGTCATAGGCGGTCAACGACCAATATTGCTCGATCGGCACGCCCGCGGGAACACGGAGACGATACGTCTTTGAGCCGTCGTAATCGGCGCCGTCCTTGTCCTTGATGTTGATGAGGTAGAATTGGCCGGCACCCAGCCGCTTGATGCCGATATAGGCATAGTGATAGGTGATCCCGCGCCAATCCACGGGATAGTCGTTCGCTCCCTCAAACTCCTCGCTTGCTCCCTTGAGCAATTCAGGATGCGTGGGAAACGTCCAATGCGTGCCTTCGAAGAACTGAGGCGGGGCGGCGTCGTATTTGGCGGCCATCCACACATGGGCGTCGGCGATACCATCCTTCAGGGCCTGCTTCGTCTTGGCGTCCGGAGCAAACGGCTTGCCCTTCTCGATGCCGATCGTACGCAATTGGTCGATCATCGCGCGGTCACGACCCAGCCATGGCTCGCTCTGCACCATGCGGTCGAGGTTTACGAAAAAGCTCTCGTCGTAGCGAATGGTTGTGTCGAACAGGACGTCTTTGACGTCGGTAAAGACGGTCGGTGGCGCGTTGGATGCCTGCGACAGCGGATAGACCTTGAGCCGCTTGGCATAGGCCACGGAGTTCGCGACGTCCGTCTCGCTGTGGCTCTTCAGGTTGGAGCGGATCAGGGCGTAACTGCCCCAGGTATTCGGCTGCAGCGCTTCATAGCCCGCCGGCACCTGCCCCTTGTAACCGGGCGGCAGGATCAGCAGCTTGACGCCAGCCCCCTTGTCCACGCCAAGCAGGCCACCATCCTCCAGCGGCATCTGCCAGACATTGACAATGTTGGCGTTGAGCGATCCGGTCGCGTCCGCAGGCGGGATCTCGATCACGATCGGCCCGACATCTTTGGTGTTGAGGAACGTCATGAAATAGAGCGTGTCGGGATTGGGCGTCAGCGTCTGGTTCTTCCAGTCGAGCGGCTTGCCCCAATAGATCACCTGGTTCACCTTGCCCGGAGTCTTGGTCAGCATTTCCTGCAGCATCAGGTCGTAATTGACGACGGGCATGCCCCAGATCGCCGCTTCGACGGCGCGGCTGCGGACCAACCGTTCCTGCGGTGTCGATTGCGCGGCCGCATTTCCCGCAAGGCAGGAAAGCGCAAGTGCGACAAACAGTTTCTTGCTCATCGTTGTTCTCCTCAAGCTCTGGTTGCGGTTTGTGTCGCAAGCGAAAGTGCCTGACGAACGTCTCCGAACGCGATCATGAGGCCTGCAAATAGATCGCGATGAAAAGCGCCTGACCGAGCAGCCACGCATTCTTTCCGGTTGCTATTGGCGAGTAGTAGTAGCTCGGCCATATCGCATCGAAGACGAAGTAACCGGGATAACCGACGGCGAAGACACCCAACAGCCCGACGATGCAAAGCCACAGCGCCGCCGAGCCTTCGGCCGCTGGTCGTGTTGGCGATACTCGTGCGGCCAGCATCAGCGTGAGACCAATTGCCACCATGCCGAGCCCGCCAGCTTGCACGGCCGCGACCGACAGCGTCCACGGGCAGGCCCACCACAGCGTGATATTCTGCATGAACAGCGCACCGTTCGGCCAGCGAGAGCCCGCGCAGTAGTGCGCGATGATCCCGAAGGTAAGGAACACACCGAAGATGAAGAGGCCGAGACCCCATCTTGCGAATCGTGCACCGATAATCAATGCGCCATCTCCCTTACGGTTCGAACGCGAAAACCTTCTTCCAGTCCTGCTTCATGTCGACGACGGTCCAGCCTTTTGCCTTCGCCTCGTCCAGCGCCTTGTCGAGTTTTCCGATTTTCGACTGCCGGTCGTAGGCGTATTCGCGCTCCGCATCGGTGTGATGGACGATGCCGGCGAAGCGCGCGCCCTCGCCTGCGGTGGTCCATTGCAGCATTTGCAGGTCACCGTCGGAATTTCCGAATGCGAAGATCGATCGCCGCCCGATGGAGCGGTTCCCGCCGGGACCGTCATCGATGAATTCGACCTTGGGGAGCTTCGTCAGCTCCGGCTTGCCATTGGCGCCCGTCTGGAGTTTCGCCACGCCCGACGAGCCGACCACCTGCTCCGGCGGAATGCCGTGGACCTTATCCGTCCACGGCCGCATGAATTCGATGCCGCCGCCGGATACAATGAAGGTCTTGAAACCGTTGGCGCGCAGGTAAGCCAGCAGCTCCAGCACGGGCTGGTAGACAAGGTCGGTATAGGGCCGGTTGAAGCCCGGGTGGCGCGCGGTCGCGGTCCAGTCGAGCACGACCTTCCTGAATTCATCTATGGTCATGCCGCTATGGGTTGCCGTCATAATCTGCAGCAGCCCCTTCTCGCCGGTCGCCGCGAACGCCTTCATGTCGTTGTCGAGTAGCGCCTTGAACGGCTGCGTCGTCTTCCATTCCGGATGCTGCGACGCCATCGCCTTGATGCGGTCGAAGGCGAACGCGAGCTGGAAATCGACCGGCTGTTCGCACCACAGCGTGCCGTCATTGTCGAAGGTGGCGATGCGCTGCTCGACGGGGACGAAGTCGGCACCGCCTTGTGTCGTTACGCGGGCGACGAAGTCGGCGATGGATTTCTTGACGGCACCGTCGTTCCAGGACGGCAATGGGTCCTGCGATGGCTGCGCCGCGGCCGCGCCAATGGCGGAAAGGACGAAAAGCAGCGCCAACAGGCTGCGTCGGTTCAACATTGCTGACCCCTCATACCGGCCTCGGTGGCGTTTCCGCGACTTCGCGCTGCCGCTGGCGCACTTCTTCCAAGTCGCGATCAAGGAAGTAATTGAGGAAGGTGCGGATTAGTGCGATCGCAGCAATGCGCCCCACCGCTTCCCAGCTCGTCGTGATCGATGTCTCGATGATGTCGGCGGCAAGCTGGAACGTAAGCCCGGCAACCAGCCATCGCGCATAGCGCAGCCAGATGTCCCGACGTTCGTGCCCGGACGGCGAACCCAGCATCGCCCGCAGGCCGCCGAAGAATGCCTCGACCGTACCGACCACGATGATGACGAGCGCCAACGCATCGATGAAGACGACGGCGTTCTCGGTGGCGAAGACCAGCCATTGCTTCACGGGCGACCCCGGTTCAGATCCTCAGTAGCGAAGGGCCGCGCGAGTGCCGCCCTTCCGTATTCGCTCGGTCGTCAACGCCACCCGCTCCCGGTGTTCCAGAAACCCATCAGCTTCCTGCGGCCGTCGCATGCAGCTTGTCGATCGCCTGATCGGCGGTGAAGGTGTTCGGCTTCTGAATCTTCGGAAAGTCGACGAACGTCTCGTTGAACTTCATCATCACTGCGATCGCACCATAGATGATGAAAGCGTGACGTAGGAACCAGTCGTAGTATGAGTTGGACGTGACATCCGCGAACTCGAAAGGATCGGTCCGGAGATTGAACAGCTTGGCCACGCGTAACGGCGTGAACGGTTCCGCCCACACTCCCATGGTGCCCTTGAGGCGCTGCTCCATGAAGACGATCTTCCAGTTGTCGTAGCGAATCCCCAACGTGTCGCCGTCGTCGGAGATGTACATGAACATCTGGCGTGGCGACTTTTCCGTCTTGCCGGTCAGGTAGCTTAGGAGGCTGAAGCCGTCGATGTGATTCTTGTAGGTACGGCCGAGCGCCTTCACGCCCTTCTTCAGGTCTTCGACCACGGTCTTGTTGCCGGCCAGTTCAAGGAAGGTCGGCAACCAGTCGTGATGCTGGACAATCTCGTTCGAGACGGAGCCTGGCTTGATCTTGCCCGGGTAACGCACGACCAGCGGAATGCGAAACGCGCCTTCCCAGTTGGTGTTCTTTTCGCTGCGGAACGGCGTCATCCCGCCGTCAGGCCATGAATTGCGGTGGGGGCCGTTGTCGGTCGAATAGATCACCAACGTGTCCTCGGCGATGCCCAATTCGTCGAGGTAGTCCAACAGCGAGCCGACGTTCTTGTCGTGATCGATCATGGTGTCATGATACGGCGACTGCCAGCGCCCTGCCTGTCCGAGGCTTTCCTTCTTGGTGTGCGTGAACATATGCATGTGGGTGAAGTTGACCCAGACGAAGAATGGCTTGTCGCCGTCCACGGCCTTCTTGATGAAACCCTTTGCCCTTTCGGCAAAGTCGTCATCGCACGTCAACATGCGCTCGGTGCTGAGCGGTCCGGTATCTTCTATCTTCTGTTTGCCGACCTTGCCCCAGCGCGGCTGGACCGTCGGATCGTCTTTATCGGTCGCGAAGCTGTGGATGACGCCGCGCGGCCTGACGGTTTCGATAAAGTCGCCGAATTCTTCCTTGGGGAAGTAGTCATACATCTCCGGCTCTTCCTCGGCGTTGAGATGGTAGAGGTTGCCGTAGAACTCGTCGAAACCGTGGTTGGTGGGCAGCATGTGATTGAGATCGCCGAGGTGATTCTTGCCGAACTGGCCGGTCGTGTAGCCCTCGTTTTTCAAGAGCGCCGGAATCGTCACGATCTTTTCGTTCATGCCGACCGGCGCGCCCGGAATGCCCACCTTGGACAGACCGGTGCGCATTACGCTCTGGCCCGTAATGAATGACGATCGGCCCGCGGTGCAGGACTGCTCGCCGTAGGAATCCGTAAAAATCATTCCTTCCTTCGCCAGTCTATCGATGTTGGGCGTTTTGTATCCCATCAGACCCATTGAGTAACAACTCAGATTGGAGATGCCGATATCGTCGCCCCATATCACGAGGATATTGGGCTTCTTTACTTTGGCCATTTTCGCGCTCCCATTTTTTGATGCTTTTGGTTCTGCAGTTTTCTGGGTTGTTCTTTGCTTCACTGACGCGACCTTCTCCGAAGCCGTGTTTCCGCCAGCCTTCTTCGTTGGACCTTTCTTTGCCGACTTCTTTGCCATTTGATCTCCTCACCCGAACGGACCGACCTGAAACAGCATGCTGACGATGGCGGCGATGCCGATGAACAGCAGAATCGCTGCGGTGATCAGCGTCAGCGAAACCGGAAAGCCGCTCTGGGCGTGAATCAGTTCGGATTCCGCCATGGATTTGCGCTCTTCGCGCAGGTGAGCCATGAACTGAAGGTGATAGCCGATGCCGCCAAGCAGCATCAGGACTCCCAGTGCCACCAGCGTCAAGCCGAAATTGCGCGCGGGCGCGCCATGCGTGACTATGTTCTGGTCGCGCAGCTTCTCGAACACTTGATAGATCGTAAAGCCGAACGAGATCAGCGAAAGCGAGGTCCGGATCACCGACATCAGGGTACGGTCGGCGCTCATGCGGGTGCGCTGGAAGGACATGCCGGTGCGGCGCGACGACAACTCGACCGAGATCTGGTCGGCAGCAGATTTTGAGGTTACGCCTTCAGCCATTGAACGCCTCTTAACTACATCAACGCGCCGGTACCCTTTCGCGCGAACCACCAGATGGCGGCGCGCTCGACGATCCATCGAAAGATAAAGTAGGGAATGACGGCGAGCAGGATCGCCATCATCAACGCTTCCGCGGGATAGAAGCGGTCGAGCACCTTGAATTGATAGATCACGTCCATGCTGAGCCCGAGCAGCACGACCCGCGCTGTGGAAATGGCACCCTCGCGCAGCCGCCCGGCTGACGCGTTGTTGTCCCACCACGCCGACCAGAAGAATGATTTGTGGCCGAGCCGCGCATCCCTGATGCCGTCCGGCAACGCCGCCAGCGCGGCCATCACCGGCTGCAGATAGAAGCGGAACGTCATCGGTCCGTGGATGCGTTCGAAGATGTCCGCCCAGAACCGGCGATGGATTTCGATCGACCATCCGTACCAGGCGATCCCGAGGCCAAGCAGCACGACCGACATCGCGACCGCGAGCCAGGTCAGGGCACGCGCAAATGCCGATGTCGGAGCTGATGTCATTTGACGTCCCTCACCACACACCGGAACCCAAGATGGCTGGTCGAGGTATCGATCGCCTCGGCATGTCGCGCCGCCGGACGATAGCGGCGGCAATAATTCGGTGCGCACAGATGCGAACCGCCCTTGATGACCTTGCGTGGCATTCTGACGTTCGGCTGACGCGGGTCGTAGCTGCCCTCCTCGCGCCCGCCGCGCGGATTTTCGGGAATGCAGCACGCCTTTGGCGCGTCGGCCTCATGTTTCGGCGAATACCAGTCCGAGGTCCATTCCCAGACATTGCCGATCATGTCGTGCAGGCCATAACCGTTCGGCGGAAACGCCGTCACTGGCGAAGTGCGGTCGTAGCCATCCTCATGGCGATTGTGCAGCGGGAATTCACCCTGCCAGGTATTGGCCATATGCACGCCATCGGGCACAAATTCGTCACCCCATGCGAACTCAGCGCCGTCGAGACCACCACGTGCGGCGAATTCCCACTCGGCTTCAGTCGGCAGGTCCTTGCCCACCCATCGCGCATAGAGCAGCGCGTCCGAATAGGCGACATGTACGACGGGATGATCGTTCAGGACATTGATGTTGCTCTTGGGCCCGTAGGGATGCCGCCAGTCAGCCTCCTTCATAAACGACCACCACTGGCTCCAGTCGCGCAGATCGTAGGTCGAGTGCGGCCGCTCGAACACCAGCGAGCCCGCGTAGAGCATGTGCGGTAAAGCACCGGGATAATGCTTTGGGTCAGGCGGGATTTCGGCAAAGGTCTTGTGACCGGTTGCGATCACAAACCGCTTGAACTGACGGTTGGTCACCGGCGTGCGGTCGATCCAGAAGCCCTCCAGCGTCACGCGATGTACCGGCGCTTCCTCGGGATAATGATTGTCGGAGCCCATTCGGAATGTGCTGCCGGGAATGCGGATCATGTCGGCGGTTCGGCCATCTTCCGACGGCTTGTCGCCCTGCCGGACGTCGGTTTGCAGCAGCGTCATGGCACTGACTCCTGACGTGCGCGGTTACGGGCAAACGTCCCAGAAGCCCTGCGTCTTGCTCGGATCGGAGTAGTACCAGCAGTAACCCGGCGCCGGCGGTGAGCCGGCATAGGCTGCTGCGGAGGCAGCGGCGACGAATCCGATCGCCGCACCGGCGGCGATCGCGCCGCCCGGACGCCAATAGTAATTGGCCGGACGGACCCAGCGGCCGGTGCGCGCGACACCCGGCCCCACCACCGCACCCCCACGCACCACGGTCCGACTGGCAGCGTTGCCTCGCGGACCGACGACGGTGGTCCGGCGTACAGAGCCTCCGGCTCGCGCGTGGACTTCAGTCACCAGACTGTCTTGCGTGCGTTCTTGCTTGAGTTGCTGCTGCAGCGAACCGGAGGGCACGATGACCGTCGCCGTTACCGGCGAAGGCGTCAGAACAACGAAGGCGGAGAAGGCCAGCGCGTAGAGCATTTCGTTGCGAGCGTTGGCCAGATCGACAAAGCGGGTTCTCGTTGAACGCATAGGCGGACCCTTTTCTTATTGCGGCCGCTCGCGTTTGGGTTGCGCGCGGCAGACGTAGATCAGTCAGCCCCTCTTCCCTTTTTCCGCCCAATTTTTGGCGCGGCTCATTGGCGCACAGCCTCAGCCTCTTCAAAGGCTTACGAGGCACGAAGCATTGGCGCACTTGCAGGCTAAACGAATCTCGAAGCTCTGTGATGTGCAGTTTGTGCCAATCTGCATCGGCTCGATTTCAGCCTTAATGGACAACTTCGCAAATCGATCAACGCATTGACCGAACTGCATCTCGTACTGTCCAAAACTTTAGACAAATATTCTCGCCGGCTCTCGAGTCTGCGCTGAGCGTCTGTGCATCAGAGCAAACCTGATCACAGCGGATCACTGAAATTCATTGTGATCGCGCGGGAGTTGTGGCTAGATCGAGTCGGGGATGGGGCATCGCTTCCTTGGGGAGTTGTCGATGCGCTATGGTTTGTGTTCGTTACTTCTCGCTGCGGCAACGCTCCACGCGTTCGAGAAGCGCGCGGAAGCCGCCGAGGCCGCGACCGGCATCTACCTTCTTGGTTCGCGCTCCGTTGGAGCCGGCATCACGCCGCCGCCGGGCCTCTACTTCAACGACGATACTTACTTCTACAGCGGCAAGATCGGCGGCGGGCGTACGCTGCCGCTGGGCGGCCTGCTGGTCGCAAATGTCTCCGCACAGAGCTGGATCAATCTGCCGACCACGATGTGGGTCACGCCGGCGAAGATTCTCGGCGGTGACCTCGCCGTCTCCCTCACCACGCCGTTCGGCGAACCGCGCGTTAACGCCAATCTCCTGGTGAACTCGCCGCGGTTCGGGCCGATCGGCGTCAACGCCACTGATGCACAGCTCAACGTGAGCGATTTCTTCGTGAACTCGTTCATCGGATGGCACGCCGGCAATTTCCACTGGCAGCTCGGTGTCGGAGGCGTCATTCCATCCGGCACCTATGTGCCTGGCCAGTTGTCCAACGTATCCCTGAACCGGCCTGCCATCGACGTGTTCGGTGCGATCACGTGGCTTGATCCCGCGATCGGCTGGGATCTCTCCGCAGCCGCAGGGTTCACGTTCAACAAGACGAACACCGCCACCGACTACAAGACCGGCGACGAATTCCACCTCGAATGGGCCGCGACCAAATATCTGACCAAGGAATTCACAATCGGCCTGGTCGGCTACTTCTATCAGCAACTGACGCCGGACAGCGGCACCGGCGCGCTCCTCGGTGCGTTCGAAGGGCGCGTGGTCGCGCTCGGCGGATCGATCGGCTATATATTCGAGATAGGAAAGCTGCCGGTATCGACACGCATCAAGGTCTATCGCGAGTTTGACGTGCGGAACCGCATGGAAGGCACCGCGGGTTTCTTCACCGTGGCCGTCCCGCTCGCGATCGACAGCAGCAGCCAAGCTGCGCCCCTGAAGCCAATCAAGGCAAAGTTTTAGCAGCGGGATGACGAACCATGAGCGGGCAGCTTGCGGTCAACACCTCCAGTCTGGACAGCTTCGAAGGCCTTCACAACGCGATCAGAGGATCGCATGTCGAGGTGACGCAACTCGGCCGCGGAAAGTTTCGAGGCTCATTGAGCCATGTCGGGATCGGAGATTTTTCGCTCAGCATCGGCTCGTTTTCCGTCGGCGTTCGCACCCAGCGCGTCTCGACCGATGACAAGCTCGTTGTCGGGATGCTGCTGAATTCGGAAGACCGGGTCACCCACTGGTCCTTCGATATGCGTCCGGCGGATGTCCTGATCATGCCGCCCAGCACCGAGCATGACGGAATTTTTCATGGCGCCTCATCCTATGCCGCGATCCGTCTCGATCTTGCCGAGGTCATGTCGCTGTTCAAGGGTGAACCAAGATTGAGCGACCCCGCCGCATGGCTCAACAAAAACGTCTATCAGGCGGACCCTTCGATCGGGATTGCGGCGACGCACCGATTGCCACTGATCATTTCCCGGTTGGCACGGCAACAGAGCGCCTTGTCCGATGCCGTCGCCGATTTCTGGAAGCGCTCGATCATCGATGCCGTCACCGGAACCATCGCGCAATCATTACCGCCTGACACCAGAGGGCTTTTGCCCTCGGCGATGCAGCTGGTCGGGAAAGTCGACGACTATCTCGAAGCCGCCGGCCTTCGCCCCGTGCACGTTTCCGAAATCTGCGCCCATCTCAACGTGTCACGACGGACTCTGCATCGCGCATTCTACGACGTTTTCGGTTTGGGACCGATATCGTTCCTGCGTCACAAGCGGCTTTGCGCCATTCATTCCGTTCTGAGGGAAAGCAATCCTGCGACGGTCACCGTCGCGCAGGTGGCGATCCGGCACGGCTTCATCGAGCTTGGACGCTTCTCTCACTACTATCACTCGCTGTTCGGGGAGTATCCTTCGGAAACGCTTGGCGGCCGCGGATTCCGCGCGCGCAAGGAGATCGATCAAGATTTTTCCGAAGCGGTTCCGATGAGGACTAACACCAATTAACCGGCCGCTTCCGCGAAACCCGCCGGCGTCAAATTCCCGGATACCACCTTGCCGCGGTGCGAGAGCAACAGCCGCCGAATGTCCGCGGCTGGTATCGCGGGGCTGAACAGAAATCCCTGTATCTCGGTGCAGCCGAGAATGTACAGCAGGTTTCGCTGCTGCTCGGTCTCGACGCCTTCCGCTGTCGTCGTCATGTCGCTCGCGGCCGCAATGTTCACCACCGCCTGGACGATCGACGACGACGCGCCTGCGCCGGCCAGATCCCTGATGAAAGAGCGGTCGATCTTGATCTTGTCGAATGGAAACCGCTGCAGATAGCTCAGCGAGGAATACCCGGTGCCGAAATCGTCCAGCGCGATGCGTACCCCCAGCTTGCGCAACTGATGCAGCATCTGAAGCGCGCCGTCGTCGTCGCGGATCAGCACCGCCTCGGTGATCTCGAGCTCGAGCCTGGATGCGGCGAGGCCCGAGGCAGCAAGGGCCGCCGCCACGTTGAGCGCCAGCGTCTGGCTCCGGAACTGAACCGGTGAAACGTTGACCGCGACGCGGACCTCCGCCGGCCAGCTGGCAGCCTCGGCGCACGCCGTATTGAGCACCCAGTGCCCGAGTTCGTTGATCAGGCCGGTCTCTTCCGCGACCGGAATGAACTCCGCGGGCGAAATCATGCCGCGTTCGGGGTGGCGCCATCGCAGCAGCGCCTCGCAGGAGGAAACCTTGCCGTCCTCGAGATTGAGCACCGGCTGATAATAGGCCTCGAGGCCGCCATCTGATATCGCCTGACGCAATTCGAGTTCCAGGACTCGTCGCGCCTTGGCGCGGGCGTCCATGCCGGCCTCGAAGAAGCGGTAGGTCCGCCGTCCTTCGCCTTTGGCGCCGTACAGCGCGAGGTCCGCGTTCCGGAGCAACTGGTCGAGATCGAGCCCATCGCCGGAGGCGAGCGCGATGCCGATGCTAGCATCTGTTGTGATCAGGTGGCCCGCGCACTCGAAC
Organism: Bradyrhizobium sp. AUGA SZCCT0177; assembly: GCF_018130125.1. NCBI lineage: Bacteria > Pseudomonadati > Pseudomonadota > Alphaproteobacteria > Hyphomicrobiales > Nitrobacteraceae > Bradyrhizobium > Bradyrhizobium sp. AUGA SZCCT0177. Next base: position 102,924 of record NZ_JAFCMA010000029.1, read on the forward strand.
GGCGCCCTGATCGCCGCGTAAATTCCTTCAACAAGTTGAGTGGTTTCCGTCTGTTTCTTGATACCGGTTTGAATCACGGCAAACTCGTCACCGCCCAGCCGCGCCGCCACATCTGTATCCTTCAGACACAAGCGCAGCCTTTCGCCTACGCCTTTGAGCAACTCATCGCCGATCGCATGGCCAAGGGCATCGTTGACGCTCTTGAATTCGTCGATGTCGATATAGAATACCGCCAGCTGTTCGCCCGGTCGGACCGCCTTCAGCGCCTGTTCCAGTCGCTCGCGAAACAGGAGCCGGTTGGGCAGGTCGGTCAGCCCGTCATAATGCGCCAGATGGGCGATTTTCTCGTCAGCGCGGGTGCGTTCGGTGATGTCCTCGATCGTGGCCACCCAGCCACCCGCATTCAGCGGCCGGTTGACGATCTCGATCGCCCTGCCGCCGGGCGCTTCCGTGAGTTGCCGCGTGGCTTTGCCGAGCGACACGGTGCGGATGATGGCATTGCAGAACGCGTCGACATCGCCGTCAAAGGAGCCGGTTTCTTTGCGGTGTTCGATCAAGCGATGCATCGTGCAGCCGGGCTTCGCTACATCCGGCGACAGGCCAAACATATCGATATAGGGCTGGTTACAAATGACGATGCGCGCCGATGCATCATAGAGAACAAGACCTTGCGGGATATTGTTCACGGCAACTGTGAGCTGGCGCCGTTCGGCCGCGAGCCGCTGGTCGGACAATCGATGGCGCCTCAGCAGCAGAGCGACGACGAGTGCGAGGATCACGACGAGGGCAAGCAGTACGCGTTCGCGAAGCTCCCACGCCGATGTCGCCACGCCAGCCGAAATCGCCACCGCGATCAGGACAGCACAAAGCGCCAGGCGCCTCACCGTCCCGGTCTTCTCTACAGGATTCGCAGAATCGCCCGGCATGTAATGGCCGCTATCGAAAGTCACCTGGTCCGTCCCAGCGTGACATCGTTACGCACGACAAATGGAAGGCGGGTTACAACTTGCGGTTAGCAATCGGTTACCGCGATACACGGACTGACACTTGATCTCGAGTCCGGTACCGGACGTTGCCGGCCCCCCGATCAAATCCGGCCTCTCCCCCGATGTGGTAAACGAATGATTAATCCAGAGCCGATCGCACGCGGGCGTACAAATGCAGAAAAGCGCTGATTTTCCTGCACAACTGGCGTGTCGTGGCCGTGGCAGGCGCCTGTTGCAAAACGAAGCCTGAGCGGGATGCAACAGATTTAGCCAATCTGGAACGGCGGCGGTTTAACCGTTTTGCTAGTCCCGGCCGCCCATAATGCGGCCAGACCAATCTCATGACATGCCAGGTTCAACATCGTGACATCCTTCGGACGTGTGATTTCGGTGCGCGGCTCCCTCGCCCGGGTCGGACTTCTCGCGGTAAGCCAGATGGCTACCTCGGAAGTACGCGCCACTGTCGGCCGCTTCATCAGCATCCGCTGCGCAACTTCCACCATCGTCGCCATGATCACCGACGTAACCTGCGAGGACCTGCCGAGCTCCGATAATTACATTGCCAGCGCGGGCGTCGACCTGCTCGGCGAAATCCTCGGCGGCGATCGCCCGAAATTCCAGCGCGGCGTCACCAACTATCCGACCATCGGCGATGCCGTCGAGCTGATCACCAATCAGGAATTGCGCACGGTCTATGCGCCGACCGGTTCGGACCAGATCAATGTCGGCACGCTGCAACAGGACCGCTCGGTCATCGCCTATGTCGACGTCGAGGAAATGCTCTCCAAGCATTTCGCGGTGCTCGGCTCCACCGGCGTCGGTAAGTCGACCGGCGTCTCGCTGCTGCTCAACGAAATCCTCAAATCGCGGCCGAACCTGCGGATCTTCCTGCTCGACGTCCACAACGAATACGGCCGCTGCTTCGGTGACCGGGCGCTGGTGCTCAACCCGCGGAACCTGAAACTGCCGTTCTGGCTGTTCAATTTCGAAGAGATCGTCGACGTCCTGTTCGCCGGCCGCCCCGGCGTGCCCGAAGAGCTCGATATTCTTGCCGAAGTCATTCCGATGGCGAAGGGCATCTACACCCAATACCAGAACGCCGACCGCGTCGGCTTGAAACGGATCGATCCCAAAGCGATCGGCTACACCGTCGATACGCCGGTGCCCTATCGCCTGGTCGACCTGATTTCGCTGATCGACGAGCGGATGGGCAAGCTGGAAAATCGCTCCTCGCGCATCATCTATCACAAGCTGATTTCGCGCGTCGAAACCGTGCGCAACGACCCGCGCTACGCGTTCATGTTCGACAACGCCAATGTCGGCGGCGACACCATGGCGGAAGTCATCAGCCATCTGTTCCGCCTGCCCGCCAATGGCCGGCCGATGACCATCATGCAGCTCGCCGGCTTCCCCGCCGAAGTCGTCGATTCCGTGGTGTCGGTGCTGTGCCGCATGGCGTTCGATTTCGGCCTCTGGAGCGACGGCGTCTCGCCGCTGCTGTTCGTCTGCGAAGAGGCGCACCGTTACGCCGCCGCCGACCGCAATATCGGCTTCGGCCCGACCCGCAAGGCGGTCTCGCGTATCGCCAAGGAGGGCCGCAAATACGGCGTCTATCTCGGCCTGGTCACGCAGCGTCCGGCCGAACTCGACGCCACCATCATCTCCCAGTGCAACACACTGTTTGCGATGCGCCTTGCCAACGACCGCGATCAGGCCTTGCTGCGCTCGGCCGTCTCGGACGCCGCCGCCAATTTGTTGTCGTTCGTGCCCTCGCTCGGCACCCGCGAAGTGCTGGCGTTCGGCGAAGGCGTGGCACTGCCGACGCGGCTGCGCTTCAAGGAAGTGCCTATCCATCAATTGCCGCGCAGCGAGGCCACCATCGCGACCGCGCCGTCGGTCGCCGCCGGTCACGACATGCATTTCGTCAGCGCCGTGCTGGACCGCTGGCGCGGCGCCACCTCGCATCGCGACGTTCCCAACGATCCCATGATCAACGAACGGCCCGCCGCACGAACGCTGGAACCGCGTCCGGTCGAAGCGCCGATGCTGCAGCCGTCGCTGGGCCTGGACCCCGATCGCTTCTCGCTGTTGAAGAAGCCACTGCGCTGACAGCTTCGGCGGGTCTCGCGTTCCCGCCCATTTTCCCGGCGCGAACCGGTATCCACATCATTCAAAAACGCGATATGGTTCCGGCACGAGCGCCGCATCGCGCGGCCAAAGCCGGAACCATTCCATGACGCAGCCTGTTGCAAAGCGATTTCCGACGCCCTCCCTCGACAAGCTGCCGGAGGATATCCGCACCCGTATCCTGGCGGTGCAGGAGAAATCGGGCTTCGTTCCCAACGTCTTTCTGACGTTGGCCTACCGTCCCGACGAATTCCGCGCGTTCTTTGCCTATCACGATGCGCTGATGGAAAAGGACAGCGGCCTGACCAAGGCCGAGCGCGAAATGATCGTGGTGGCGACGTCCAGCGCCAACCAGTGCCATTACTGCGTGATCGCTCACGGCGCGATCCTGCGCATCCGGGCAAAGAACCCGCAGATCGCCGACCAGATCGCCGTCAACTACCGCAAGGCCGACATCACGCCGCGCCAGCGCGCCATGCTCGACTTCGCCATGAAGGTGAGCCAGGAGGCGAACACGGTTTCCGAACAGGATTTTACCGAAGTCGCCGGCCACGGATTCTCCGACGACGACATCTGGGACATGACGGCGATTTCCGCGTTCTTTGCGCTGTCGAACCGGCTGGCCAACGTCACCGCGATGCGGCCGAACGACGAGTTCTACATGATGGGGCGGCTGCCGAAATAGGCCCCTGTCGTGAAACGCAGGTTCCATGAGACTCTGCGGGGATGGGCCTGCGTGGATGCGCACCAACATTTTATGTTGGAAGCACGGCCGGCATGCTAAACAGCACCACAACCTTTGCGGATCGACTGCAGTGAAGCCCCAGCTGCCCATACAAAGGGATGACGAGCACGTCGTGGTCAAATTCCGGCCGCGCACCTCGGCCCATCCCCCCAGCCGGCGGGAAGAGCCTGCCGCGGCCAATGCCCAGCCGCCCGCCCCGACCAATGGCCAACCGGCGGCAAACGATCTGTCCCGCTACGAACGGTCCCGTGACGAGCCGGACGACTTCCGTCATCGCATGCTGGCCAACATTGCGGCCCTGGCCTTCACGATGGCGCTGACGGTAATCGGGATATGGCTTGCGATCAGCATTGCCGATCTGCGCAAGACCCAGGATTGCGTGCTGATGGGACGCCGGGACTGCGCCCGGATTTCCGCGATGCCGCACACCTAGAATGCTGGCCTAAACGGCCATTTTCGCCGATAAATCGGTCCCCACAGGGGTTGCCAACCTCCATTGAACTCAGGGCTGCGCTCCGATATACGGGCTCTCGACTCCGGCCGGGGGAAAAACGCCGCGCCCGCCTCCTCCAAGCCGTCCCGGATTTATCTCCAATATATCAAAGGCTTAATGATGTCTTCTACATTCGATCAGATCGCCAACATTATCGCCGAGACTTGCGACATTCCGCGCGACACGATCAAGCCGGAGAGTCACGCCATCGACGATCTGGGCATCGACAGCCTGGACTTTCTCGACATCGCCTTTGCCATCGACAAGGCGTTCGGGATCAAGATGCCGCTCGAAAAATGGACCCAGGAGGTCAACGACGGCAAGGCCACGACCGAACAGTACTTCGTGCTGAAGAACCTCGCCGATCGTATCGACGAACTGGTCGCAGCCAAGAACGCGGGCACGGGCGCGTAATCGCCCACCATGGATCTTGATTATTTCCAGCTGATCGATCGGATCGTCGACCTCAATCTCGGCGAACGGACGATTGTGGTCGAAGCCCAGGTTCCGGAAAAGCACACCATTTTCGAGGGGCATTTCCCCGGCTTCCCAATCATGCCCGGTGTCCTGCTGACCGAAGCGATGGCGCAGAGTTCGGGCTGGCTTTTGCTCGGCGTGTTGAAGTTCGAGCGCATGCCGTTCCTGGCCATCGTCAAGGAAGCCAAGATGCGGGGGTTCGTCAGTCCCGGTCAGTTACTGACGATCGAAGCCAAGGTCGAGCACGAAGGTTCCGGCTTTGCGGTCACCAAGGCGAAGGGCCGCATCGGCAAGGAACTGAAGTGCAGCGCTGAAATAACCTTCGGCCTTACCCCATTCCCCGACCCTGCCTTTCGCGTCCACATGGACGCGATGGCCGAAAAGATCGGGTTCCCCATGCAGGTGCTGAAGCATGACTGAACCCACGGCACCGGGTGCCAAGGAAGTCTGGATCACCGGCATCGGCATCGTGTCCTCGCTCGGTGAGGGACTGGACGCGCATTGGGATGCGCTGAACCAGAAGCGCATCAATGTCGACGACAAGCGCTTCGCGCCTTACATCGTCCACCCCCTCGCCCCGGTCAGCTTCGACGCCCAGATCCCGAAAAAGGGCGACCAGCGCCAGATGGAAGCCTGGCAGCGCATCGGCACCTATGCCGCCGGGCTGGCGCTGGATTCCGCCGGCGTCAAAGGCAACCAGGAAATCCTGGGACGGATGGACATGATCGTGGCTGCCGGCGGCGGCGAGCGCGACATTGCCGTCGACCTCGCGATCATGAACGCCGACGCCAAGGGTAATTCGAGTCCGGCCTTCCTCAACGAACGGCTGATGAATGATTTGCGGCCGACGCTGTTTCTGGCCCAGCTCTCCAACCTGCTCGCCGGCAACATCGCCATCGTCCATGGCGTGTCGGGAACTTCGCGCACCTTCATGGGCGAGGAAGCAGCCTCCATCGATGCGGCGCGGATCGCGCTGGCGCGGATCGAATCCGGGCAGAGCGAGATCGCACTGGTCGGCGCCGCGCATAATGGCGAGCGCCCCGATCTGCTCATCCTCTATGAATTCGGCGATTTCAATCTGACCGAGAAATACGCCCCGGTGTGGCAGCGCGACGATAAAGGCGGTTTCGCGCTTGGTTCCGCCGGCTGCTTCCTGGTGATGGAATCCCGCGAGCACGCCGAAGCCCGCGGCGCCAAGCCCTACGCCCGGCTGACCAAGGTGGTCGCCGACCTCGCCCAGCGCAAGCAAGCCGGCGCGGTGACGAAATCGCTGGAAGCGTTGTGGCCGAAGCTCGGCGTCACCGGCGATACCGGCAACCTGATTACCGGCGCGACCGGCGTCGGACCGGTGACGTCGGAAGAAAAGGAATTCCTGCGCCAGCATCCCGGCTTTGCCGTCCGCGCGACCGGGACGATGTTCGGCCACACGCTGGAAACCCAGTTTCCGCTGGGACTGGCGCTGGCGGCACTGTCGCTGTCGCGCGGCGCGCTGTTTCCGCCCAACGATCCGACCGGGCTCGAGGTTGAAAAGCCTGGTGTGCCGGACCAGATTGTGGTGCTCGGGGCCGGTCACTGGCAGGGCGAAGGCATGGCGCTGGTCGAGGCCATCAAGTAGCGCGTGATCCGGAACCATATCGCTGTTCGGGCGGGATCACGCCGAGACCATGAAATGAGCGCGCGAGCGCTTGCAGTTGCGGCGCAGCATCGACGGGGGAAACATGTCAGCACCACGCGATAAATTCGGCAGGCCGATCGTCGTCGTCACCGGCATGGGCGTCGTGACGTCGCTTGGCGCCGGCAAGAAGGACAACTGGACCAGGCTGACCGCAGGCGAATCCGGCATTCGCACCGTGACGCGCTTTCCGATCGACGGCCTGAAGTCGACCATGGCGGGCACGGTCGACTTCGTCAGCGTCGATCCCGTCTCCTCGACGGGACTGACCGAGCAACTGGCTAAACTGGCGACCGAGGAAGCGCTTGAACAGGCTGCCATCGGCGGCAAGGCCGACTTCCCCGGGCCACTGTTCCTCGCGGTGGCGCCTGTCGAGGTCGAGTGGCCGCAGCGGCTGGAACTCGGGCGCGCGATCGGAAAGACCGATTTCGGCTATGAGGACATGCTGCGGGTCAGCGGCGGCGGCCGGTTCTCGGCGTTCCATCACCGTTTCATGTTCGGCTCGGTGGCAAGCCATCTGGCCGAGACCTACGGCACCAAGGGCTCGCCGATCTCGCTCTCCACCGCCTGCGCGTCCGGCGCGACCGCGATCCAGCTCGGCGTCGAAGCGATCCGCCGCGGCGACGCCGATGCCGCCCTGTGCGTGGCGACCGACGGCTCGGTCAATCCGGAAGCCCTGGTACGGTTCTCGCTGCTGTCGGCGCTCTCGACGCAGAACGATCCGCCGCAAGCAGCTTCAAAACCATTCTCGAAGAACCGCGACGGTTTCGTCATGGCGGAAGGCGCCGGCGCGATGGTGCTGGAAAGCTATGAGTCCGCAATGGCGCGGGGCGCAAGGATATTGGGCGTCGTCGCCGGCTGCGGCGAACTGACCGACTCCTTCCACCGCACCCGCTCCAGCCCGGATGGAAAGCCGATCATCGGCTGCATGCGCAAGACGCTGGCGGATGCCGGCCTCGAGCCGGAGCAGATCGACCATATCAACGCGCATGGCACCGCGACGCCGGAAAACGACAAGATGGAGTACAACACCACCGCCGTCGTGTTCGGCGATCATCTGCCGAAGATCCCGGTGTCGTCGAACAAGTCGATGGTCGGGCACACGATTTCAGCCGCCGGCGCGGTCGAGGCCGTGTTCTCGCTGCTGACGCTCGAGCATCAGCGGATTCCGCCGACCATCAACTACGAGGTTCCGGATCCGGCCATTTTGTTCGACGTGGTCGCCAACCAAGCGCGCGACGCCCGCGTCACCGCCGTGATGTCCAACTCGTTCGGATTCGGCGGGCAGAATGCCTCGCTGATCCTGACGCGTGAACCGGCCTAGCAGCCGCGTGGCCTCTTGTTTTGACGCGTTTTCTTGACGCGAACCGGGATCCACTTCGCTTGAAAACGCTATCGTAGTCCCCATGAACCGCCTGCTCCTTCGCACCAAGGCGCGCCTGCGCGACGCCGCCAAGCCGGCCACGGAAGCCGCCGTGGGTGCGCTGACGATCGCCCTGCTGCGCACCACGCGTTATTTCGATCCGGACAAGACCGCCAATTTCTTCGGCCGCGTCACGCGCTTCATCGGCCGCAGGCTGCGTGAGGACCGGATCGGCCGCGAGAACCTCACGGCCGCCTTCCCGGAAAAATCGCCGGAAGAGATCGAGAAGATCCTGGCCGGCGTCTGGGACAATCTTGGCCGCATCGGCGCCGAATTTGCCCATCTCGATCACATCTGGGATTACGACGTCGATCGTCCGGACAAGCCGAGCCGCGTCGAGTTCGGCGCGCGGACCAAGCAGATCTTCGATCAGCTCAGGGACGACGGCAAGCCGGCCATCATCTTCGCGAGCCATCTCGGCAATTGGGAGATACCGGCGCTCGGCGCCGTCGCGCACGGGCTCGATTGCGCGATCCTGTTCCGGCGGCCCAACAGCGAATCGGCCGATCGCGCGATCGAGCGGATCCGCGCCGTCAAAATGGGCACGTTGATTCCGGCCGGCCGTGAGGCGCCGCTCAAGCTCGCCGAAGCGCTGCAGAACAACCAGCACGTCGCGATGCTGGTCGATCAGTATTTGACCAACGGCGTCGACGTCACCTTCTTCGGCCGCAAGACCAAGGCCAATCCGACGCTGGCCCGCCTGGTGCGCCAGGTCGAATGCCCGATCCATGGGGTGCGGATCATCCGCCTGCCCAACCATCGCTTCCGCGCCGAACTCTCCGAAGAGGTCAAGCCGGTGCGCGATGCATCGGGGCAGATCGACATCGCCGGCACGATGCAGGCCGTGACCTCTGTCATCGAGGGCTGGGTGCGCGAATATCCGGACCAGTGGCTGTGGCTGCACCGAAGGTGGCGGTAGCGCATCTCTGGTAGCCCGGATGAGCCAACGGGTCGCGCGAATGCGCGCCCGATGACAGGCTCCGCGATATCCAGGACCGGTCTCAGTGGTGTCCCCGGATATCGCTTCACTCATCCGGGCTGCAGGCTGGCTTAGCCGCCGAACACCAAGCCGAGGTTCCACGCCTTCATCGCGACGGTCGCCCCCAGGACAAGGATGATCTGCAGCAGCGTGCGCGTTGAAAAGAACGTGAGTATGTTGGTCATGTGATGCTCCCGGCGGCAGCTATAGAATCTGCCTCGGGTTCCGGCAACAGTAGCGCACCAACATCCGGGATCTTACGGTGGTGCTTGCATCTGCCTGGGGAACGGGTAACGCGTCGGCCCGCGTCAACACCGTCGTCGATGAGGTTTGCGCGGGACGCAAATAACTCCCGGCACCAGCCATACTCGTAATCATGAATACACCCTTCCGCAGCAACTCAGGGTGAAAGCAATCACCGTGCCAAGCGGAAATGCCTGAAACGGCTGGTGTCCTGTCCGCGAAAGGAGTTTCACACCGCAAAATCTTGCCGACAACGGCATGTATTTCCACGCGCGTGTATCCCGTCCATTACCGACGGCACCTACACGTTTCCTCCGCAAGCAATGACCCACACGCGCGAATGCTCGCTGTCGACGGCGCCTGCGAGGACCGCTCCCATCGCCAACGCTCCGCTCGGCTCCGCCCGAATGCCGCATGTCTCGTGGAGCAGCGTCATTGCACCCTGCACAAGCTCGCCGTCGACCGCGCACACCCGGACGTTCGACCGTTCCAGGATTTCGAATGCGCGCGTCCCGATCTGACGCGAGCGTAGCGCATCGCATATCGTATCCCCTGAAGGTTCGATCCGGACCGGCATCCCCGCTTCGCGTGCCCGGGCATATCGCCGGTGGGTGGCCGGCTCGACAACATAGATCGCAGCGGAAATAGATCGCGACCGCAGGGCAAGCGCCACACCCGCAGCCAGTCCGCCACCACCGCAGGCCACGACCACCGCATCGGAAGCAGTACTCCTCGCCTCAATGGCAGCTGCCACCTCAGAACCAAGCGTATAGCTTCCCGCAATCATCTCGATGTCGTCGAAGGCATGCAGGTTACGCCAACCGCGTCCTCGCGCTTCCGCCTGCGCACGTGCAGTCAACTCCGACCGCTCGGCGATCTTTATCTCAGCTCCGGTTTTCCGCGCCTGTTCTCGTTTGAAATCCGGTGCGTCGCTGGGCATCATCAGACAGGCTGGTTTGTCGAGCACCTGAGCCGCCAAACCAACCGCGATCGGAAAATTTCCTGCTCCGGCAGCAACAACACCTCGCTCGGCGTTTCTTAACCCAAGTACGGCACCGCGAAACTTGAACGATCCGCTGCGTTGAACGGTCTCGTCCTTGACGTGGATCATCCGCCCGACCTGCGCGTCCAGCACGGGCGAGGATCGCACAGGAGTCTCTAAGACTTGGCGAGCAATGAATTGGAGATCGCCGGGGGAAGGAACGACCAACGGACCAGGCATTTTCGACTTAGCGGCAAATGCGAATGAACATCGCCGCTTATCAGGCAGATTCACATCTGTGTCTAATCAGCTGTTGTGACGGTCCGACTTTTCTCGTGAATGCTGACCTGGAATATTGCGCCGCGCGATCGTGCCGATAGATTCTACTTCCCGGTCTTCACCCGGGTCCAGAGCCGGTTGATGATGCGCTGGGTCGCGGGATCGCGGGCGTTGATCACGAACAGCTTTTTCTGGATCGCCTCATCCGGATAGATGTTCTTGTCGCCCAGGATTTTGGGATCGACCAGCTTCTGGCTCGCCAGATTGCCGTTGGCGTAGGACAGGAAATCCGAGTTCTTGGCGGCGATCTCCGGCCGGTAGAGATAGTCGATCAGCTGATAGGCTTCCGTCACGTTCCTGGCGTCGGCCGGGATCGCGAGATTGTCGAAGAACATCTGCGCGCCCTCCTTCGGGATGGTGTAGCCGATCTCGACATCGTTCCTGGCCTCCGCCGCCCGGCTGCGCGCCTGCATGATGTCGCCCGACCATCCGACCACGAAGCAGATTTCACCCGACGCCAGCGCGCCCAGATATTCCGACGAGTGAAACTTGCGGACATAGGGCCTGATCCTGGTAACGAGATCGGCGGCCTTTTCCAGATCGGCTTGCTTGGTCGAGTTCGGATCGATGCCGAGATAGCTCAGCGCCGCGGGCAGAATGTCGTCGGCGGAATCCAGCATGTGGATGCCGCAATCCTTGAATTTTGCGAGGTTCTCCGGCTTGAAGACGATATCCCAGCTGTCGATTTTGGCGTCAGCGCCCAAAATCTTCTGCGCCGTTTTGACGTTGTAGCCGATCCCGGTGGTGCCCCACATGAAATTGGCGCCGTAATTATTGCCGGGATCGTAGGTCGCGAGTTGCTTCGTCACCACCGGCCAGGCGTTGGCGAGGTTGGGCAGTTTCGACTTGTCGAGCTTGAGGAAAACCTTTGCCGTGATCTGGCGCTGCAGGAAATAGCCGGTGGGAACGACGACGTCGTAGCCGGATTTTCCAGCGAGCAGCCGCGTCTCCAGCGTCTCGTTGGCGTCGAAGGTGTCGTAAGTTACCTTGATGCCGGTTTCCTTGGTGAAATCCTCCAGCACGCCAGGCGCCATGTAGTTCGACCAATTGTAGAAATTGACCGTGCGCTCTTCGGCTCGCGCCGGCGACAACAACAGGATCGCGGCAACCGCGCCAATGAAACCAACAACATTGCGGGTCCCGTCGTGCATCTCGTCTACCTCTTCCGGCGATGCACCGCGTCCGACAAACGCTCCAGCGCCGTGTCCAGGGTGGCGTCCTTCTTGGAGAAACAGAAACGCACCACCGACGTCACGGCATCCTGTTCGTAGAAGGCCGACACCGGGATCGCGGCGACCTTGTAGTCGTTCACGATGCGGTGGCAAAATTGCACGTCGGTCTCGTTGAGTCCGAGCGGCGACAGGTCGACGGTCAGGAAATAAGTGCCTTGTGATTTAAGGACGGGAAAGCCGATGCTCTCGAGCCCCTTCGTCAAGCGATCCCTGCTCCGCGCCAGCTCCTTGCGCATGTCGTAAAAATACTCGGCCGGCTTGTCGAGACCGTAGGCGACGGCGGCCTGCAAATTGGGCGCGGTCGTGAAGGTGAGAAACTGGTGCACCTTCGCTGCCACGCGCAGCAGCGGTGGCGCGGCGCAGACGAAGCCGATCTTCCACCCCGTCAGCGAAAAGATCTTGCCCGCGCTGCCGACCTTGATGGTGCGGTCGCGCATGCCCGGGATCGTGATCAGCGGGATATGCTCGCGGCCGTCGAAGGTGACATGTTCCCAGACCTCGTCGCAGATCGCGATGGTGTCGAACTCCTGGCAGAACCGCGCCAGCAATTCGAGGTCCTCGCGCGGATAGACTACGGCGGCCGGATTGAGCGGGTTGTTGAACAGCACCGCCTTGGTCTTGTGATTGAAGACGCTGCGGAGCATCTCCTCGCTGAGCCGCCAGTCCGGCGGCTCGAGGCGCAACAGCCGCGGGATGCCACCGGCCTGCCGGATGATGGGCAGGTAGCTGTCATAGACCGGCTGGAAGCAGACAACTTCATCGCCGGGCTCGACCACAGCCAAAATGGAAGACGTCAACGCCTCGGTGCCGCCCGACGTCACCATCACTTCGCTCATCGGATCAAGCGAGAGGCCGTGCCAGCGTCCATAGTGAGACGCGATCGCCTGCCGCAGTTCCGGAATGCCCATCATCGACGGGTATTGGTTATAGCCGTTGATCGACGCGTCGGCGGCGGCGCGCCTGATATCCTCAGGCCCGGGATCATCAGGAAAACCCTGGCCGAGATTGATGGCGTTGTTGTCGCGCGCGGCTTGCGACATCGCCTCGAAGACGGTGACGGGAAGGTCGGCGAAGACCTTGTTCATGGAGGTCATTTTTTCAAAGCAGTCCCTGGAAAAATCAACCGCCGGCCTTGGTCTGCAATCCCGCAGCCTTCCAGCCAATGATGCCGCCCGCCAAATGCTTGTCATAGGGAAGCCCCGCGGCCTGCGCCGCCAGCGACGCCGTCACCGAGCGCTTGCCGGAGCGGCAGGCGAAGACCACCTGCTTGCCCTTGGGGTCCGGAATGGCCGCCGGATCGAACGACTGCAGCGGAACCACCACACCGCCAGGATAGGCTTCCACGGCGACCTCATTCGGCTCGCGCACGTCGACGAGCAGATAGCGTCCCTCCGCCATCCCCTTTGCGACTTCTTCCGGCGTCAAATCATGCACCTGATGGTCCGCCACGTAATATCCTCCCGACATCCTGCTTTGAGGGTCCCGCCCGCCAGCCGGGCGCCAAAGTCGCCTCTGGCGCGGCGAAAATCAAGCGCTGCGAACGGTTTAATGGGCCATCGAAACGCGGTCACGCGGCCCCCGCGCTTGGCGCCATTTATTCTCTCGCGGCGGTGTTTTCAGGTCGAAAGTTGCCTTGCTATGGGCCAGGCGCCGACCGGGGTCAGCGAACCGGTCACCCTGTAACCCCGCCGCAGATAGAACCCCATGGCATTTGGGCTCGCTTCCGCACGAACTGTCTCAAAGCCCCGTCCACGCATCAGTCCCTCGAGCCGGTCGAGTAACGCAGCACCGACGCCCTGCCCGGCATATTCGGGGGCCGTGTACAGCGATTCGAGAGTGTCGCCGCGGATGCCGCCCCACCCGGCCACAACACCTTCTGCCTCCGCAATCCATATTTCCTGTTCGCGAAGCTTCCGCTCCATGCCGGCGAGGTTGAGCTGGGCCGCCCACGCCTCGGCATTTGCGATCGACATTCCCCGCGGTGCCAGTTCAAGGATCGATCGGCGCCGTACCTCGAACAAACGGGGCGCGTCGTCGTGGGTTGCCAAGCGGTGAACGACTGCACCCATGTCGACTAGTGATCCTACAATGAGACGTGAATACACCTATGTTCTTCCAGCACGCGGGCTCATGCAACCAAATGCAGCCTAATGCGAGCCGGCGAAACCGACGGCATTTCCGGGATTGGACCCGTGCCCAGACATACGGTGGAAATGCCAAAATCGACGCGATTGACCCAACTCGGACGTTACCCTGCCGGAACTATCGGCAAAAAACTGTTAGGAATTGCCAAATAGCCTTCTCGCGGTCTGTCGCAAAATGGGTAGCTCTGTGCGGAAAGTCGTTAGAGGCGCGCTGCTGGTCTGCCTTGTAGTAACGGCTGTCATAGCCGTACTGGTGGCATCACTGTCGCTCTGGACTTGGTTCAAGAGTGCTCAAGTTGAGAGCTTTTATCAAGAAAAGCGCCTACTTGGCGAAATGCGCGCCCGGCAAAAGAGCAGCACAAATGACTCCGCAGCAGCACGTGAGGCGCTATTGGAAGTATTGCCATTAAGAACAGAAAGAGAAGCTGCCATCGCAGTGCTCCGCAGGGAGGGACTCGGCTGCCAGACTATCGCTGAGCCGATCACAGACACCCGGCTGCGGCAACGCTTTCCGGAGGCTCGTGGATCGACGAATATGCCGAACAGCGGTCGGACCAGAAAAGACTTTGTCGATTGTCAAACGACGACGCCCAACGTCCTTGGACACAAACAGTGGATCGTAGACTTGGAATTCGATGCCGATGGGCGGTTGAGCGAAGTAGGCGTCGCGATGTGGAACATTTCTTTCTAGCCGCCCGACACGAGTGCAAACACTTTTCTGCGTTGATGCCCCAATAGAATCTCTCTGCAATAGCGATGCGACGTCCGAGTTTGGCACTTTTCGGGCCTGGTGCGATGTCCAAGTTAAGTCCGTAGCGCGCACAAAGCGGACGTCCGCCAATCTCGATATATGAGTTCACGTCCTAGATCGTCACCTGCGTTCCCACCTCGACCACGCGCCCGGTCGGGATCTGGAAATAATCGGTGGCGTCGTTGGAGCTGCGGCTCAGCGCGATGAACAAATGATCCTGCCAGCGCGGCATGCCCGAATGCGCAGCCGGCTTGAGCGCGCGGCGGGACAGGAAGAACGACGTCGCCATGATGTCGAACTGCCAGCCGAGCTTGCGGGCGAGCGCCAGCGTTCTCGGCACATTGGGCGATTCCATGAAGCCGAACCGCAGCGTCATCTTGGAGAAGGTCTCGCTCAGTTGCTCCATCCGGATCCGTTCGGAATCATCGATCCGCGGCGTCGGCGCGGTTTCGATGGTGAGAATGACGTTCTTTTCGTGCAGCACCTTGTAATGCTTCAGGCTGTGCATCAGCGCCGTCGGTGCGCTTTCGGGGTCGCTGGTCAGGAACACCGCCGTACCGGGGACCCGCTGCGGCGGCCGTTTTTCCAGCATCGCCGCCAGTTCAACCAGCGGGAATTCCAGCTTGCGCGATTTCTCGAACAACAGCCGGCTGCCGCGCCGCCACGTATACATCAGCAGCATCACGATGCCGCCCAGCGCCAGCGGCACCCAACCGCCCTCGAACACCTTCAGCAGATTGGCCGCAAGGAAGGTGAGATCGAGGAACAGGAACGGCGCGATCAGCGCGGCGGCCGCCACCGCCGACCATTTCCAGACCCGCCAGACCACGACAAAGCCCATCATCGCCGTGACCACCATGGTCCCGGTCACGGAAATCCCGTAGGCCGAGGCCAGCGCACTGGAGGAGCGGAACAGCAGCACCAGCAGAATCACCGAAATGAACAGCAGCAGATTGATGCGCGGAATGTAGATCTGGCCGGAATGCGACTCCGAGGTATGGCGGGTCTCAAACCGCGGCATCAGGCCGAGCTGGATCGCGGTGCGCGTCAGCGAATAGGCGCCGGTGATGACGGCCTGGCTCGCAATCACGGTCGCGAGCGTAGCAAGCGCCACCATCGGGATCAGCGCCCAATCCGGGAACATCAGGAAGAACGGGTTTTCGATGGTCTTGGGATCGCCGATCAGGAGCGCGCCCTGCCCCAGATAATTCAGCGCCAGCGACGGCAGCACGATGGAGAGCCACGCGGTCTGGATCGGCCGTTTGCCGAAATGGCCGAGATCTGCGTAGAGCGCTTCCGCGCCGGTGACGGCGAGAAACACCGCACCGAGCGTCACGAAGCCGATCACGCCATGATGGGTCATGAAGGAAACCGCATGGAGCGGGTTGAGCGCCAGCAGCACTTCGGGATGGCGCATGATCTGCGGCAGAGCGGCAACGGCAATGACCGCGAACCAGACGCACATCACCGGCCCGAAGAACGTGGCGACCCGCGCGGTGCCGCGCGACTGAACCGCGAACAGCACGATCAGAATGATCACCGTGAGCGGCACGACATAGTGGTCGAATGTCGAAGTGACGAGCTTGATGCCTTCGATCGCCGACAGCACCGACAGCGCCGGCGTGATGACGGCATCGCCGTAAAACAACGCGCCGCTGATGATCCCGAGCAGCACGATCGCGGCGGCGCCCTTGCTGTTGCTGACGCCGCGCTGCGCCAGCGCCATCAGCGCCAGCGTTCCGCCTTCGCCGTTGTTGTCCGCACGCAGCAGGATGACGACGTATTTCAGCGTCACCACGACGACCAGCGCCCACAGGATCAGCGAGAGAACGCCGAGGACCGCCTGAGGATCAGCGCTGCTTGTGCTGCCGCTCGCCGCCACAATGGCCTCGCGCAGCGCGTAGAGCGGGCTGGTGCCGATGTCGCCATAGACCACGCCGATGCAACCCAGCATCAAGGCCTTGAAGCCGGCGGTGCAGTGCGCTTCCCCATGCCCGTTGGCCGCGGGCGTTTCCGCCGCGGTAATCGCAATCTGGGATGACATCAGACAGGCCTCGGTTTTTGCCGCACTGCACAATCAGGAAGTGCAGGCCTATACTCCTGTCGTGAATGCATAGGTTAGCCTGAATTCAGGCCTCCGATATGCATTCAGCGCATGGGTTCCAGGGGGCTGACGGACCGAAATTTCGTCAGGTAATCAGATAGTTACCTGAGTGCCGACCTCGACGACGCGTCCGGTCGGGATCTGGAAGTAGTCGGTGGCATCGTTGGCCGACCGGCTCATCGCGATGAACAGGTGGTCCTGCCATTGCGGCATTCCCGACTGCGCCGACGGCTTCAGCGAGCGCCGCGAGACGAAGAACGAGGTCGCCATGATGTCGAACTGCCAGCCGAGCTTGCGGGCGATCACCAGCGCCTTGGGCACGTTCGGCGATTCCATGAAGCCGAACCGCAGCCGCACGGTGGCGAATTTTTCGCTGATGGTCTCCATCTTGACGCGTTCGGCCGGATCGACGCGCGGCGTCTGTGCGGTCTCGATCGTCACGATCACATTGTGCTCGTGAAGCACCTTGTTGTGCTTGAGATTATGCAGCAGCGCCGTGGGCACGAAATTCGGATCGCTGGTCAAAAACACCGCAGTGCCCTTGACGATGTGCGGTGGACGCTTTTCGAGACTCTTGATCAGGTCGATCAGCGGCACCTCGATGCGCCTCGTCTTGGCGATCAGGATCGCTGCGCCGCGGCGCCAGGTCCAGATCATCACCGCCATCGCGACCCCGAACAGCAGCGGCACCCAGGCGCCTTCAAGCAGCTTCAACAGGTTGGCGGTGAAGAACGCCATATCAACAACTACGAGCGGCAGGATCAACGCGGCCGCTGTCGCCGCGCGCCAGTTCCACAATTTCCAGATCACGACAAAGCCCATGATGCCGTCGACGACCATGGTGGTGGAGACGGCGATGCCGTAGGCCGACGCCAATCCGCTCGAGGTGCGGAACAGCAGCACCAGCAGGATCACTCCCAGCAGCAGCATCCGGTTGACCCGCGGCAGGTAGATTTGCCCGGCATGGGTCTCGGAGGTGTAACGAACCTCGAACCGCGGCAACAGGCCGAGTTGCACCGCCTGCCGCACCAGCGAATAGGCGCCCGTGATCACCGCCTGGCTCGCGATCACCGTGGCCGCCGTCGCAAGCACCACCAGCGGCAGCAGCAGGATTTCGGGCGCCAGCCGGTAGAACGGGCTTACGATTGCCGCCGGATTGGACAGCACCAAGGCGCCCTGCCCGAAGTAATTGATCAGAAGCGCCGGCATCACCAGATAGAACCATCCGGCCTGAATCGGCTTGCGTCCAAAATGCCCGAGGTCCGCATAAAGCGCCTCGCCGCCGGTCACCGCCAGAAACACCAGGCCCAGCGTCACCAGTCCGATCATGCCGTGCGAAAGCACGAACTGGATCGCGTAATAGGGATTGATCGCCTGCAAAACGGTGGGATCGTCGCTGATGTGGATGAGGCCCAAAATCGTCAGCGTGGCGAACCAGACCACCATGACCGGTCCGAACGCCGACGCGACGCGCGCGGTGCCGCTGCTCTGCACCGAGAACAGCAGCACCAGAATGAAGATCGTCAGCGGCACCACATAATGGTCGAGCGCCGGCGCGACGAGCTTGAGACCTTCGACAGCCGACAAAACCGAAATCGCCGGCGTGATCATGGAATCGCCGATGAACATCGAGGCGCCGACGACGCCCAGCGCCATCAACACCCAGCTGCGCCGGCCCAGCGCCCGTTGACCGAGCGCCATCAGGGAGAGCGTGCCGCCCTCGCCATGATTGTCGGCGCGCAGCAGCAGCAGCACATATTTGGCGGTCACGACGATGAACAGCGACCACAGGATCAGGGAGAGTACGCCGAGCACGATCTCGCGCGACACCGGCCCGCCCGCTGCCGCATGGGTTACGGCTTCGCGGAATGCATACAGCGGCGACGTGCCGATGTCGCCGAACACCACGCCGATGCTGCCCAGTGTCAGGGCCCAAAAGCCTGAGGTGACCTGCCCCTCATGGGCCTCGGTGGATGTGGCGCTGACAGTCATGACGCGGGAAACACGCTCTCAATTATTTGATCCGGGCGGCTATCGACGCTTCTGCGTCGCCTGTCAATCATCGCCGAGCATAGCACCGCTGGGGATGCGGCACCCAAGCAAAGCAAATTTCATCACACTATTGGAGAGGTAAGATGGTAGTTGCGGCGAATTACGGCTTCAAACCGGGTGGAAGCGGTGGATTTTCGCGCATTAATGTGATGGTCACGCGACGGTTTGCCGGCAACGTCGGATCATCGGGAAACAGCGGTTGACTGTCGGCCTTGCCGGATACGGCAAAGACGTGCGATGGCGGCAGGCCTTCGCGCTCCAGAATCTGACGCACCGTGTTGGCGCGGTCGGCCGAAAGATCGAACGCGCCATAATCGCTTCGCGCCGGCAGGAAGCCTGCCGCCGTGTGGCCGACGATCGACAATCGCAGTGGCGTCGCCTTCAGCGGAACCGCGAGCTTCTGGATCAGCCGGCGGGTGCGGTCATGGGGCACCTTGGAGCCATCGGCAAACATCGACCGCCCTTCCTGATCGACGATCTCGAGATTGAGGCCTTGGCTGGTCTCCTCGAACATGATGTGCTTGGACATCTCGGTCAGTTCCGGCAGGTCCTGCAACGCCTGCCGCAACGACGCCGAAGCCAGCGCGAACTCACGATCGACCGTGATACGGGCGCCGCTTTCGCGGGAACGCTCCTTGTCGTCCGGGGTCGGCGTGGCGGAGGAGTCTTCCGGCGAAATGTGGGCGGTGTTCTTCATCTTCGGCCGCGTCGGCAGACCATCGGATTCGACGATGCCGGAATAGCGTACTTCGGTCTGCACGCCGAACGCTTCCCGCATCGAGCCGGCAACGATCTTCAGCTTGTCCTTGTCCTGGCTGGAGAACGCGACCAGCATCACGAAGAAGGCCAGCAGCAACGCCATCAGATCGGCAAACGTCACGAACCAGCCGTGACCGCCGTGTGCCTCTTCGCGTTTTTTCTTGGCCATGCTCTATATCCGCGCCTGGATGCTGCCGAAGGGTCAGGCCGGCGCCAGTTCGCCTTCCTCGTGGCGATGCTTTTCGGGCAGATAGGCCAGCAGCATCTCGCGCACCAGCGCCGGGCTCTTGGAATCCCGGATCATCAGGATGCCGTCGATGATCAGCGTGCGATTGGTCTCCTCGTCGAGCAGCTTGCCATGCAGCTTGTCGGCGATCGGCAGACAGATCAGGTTTGCGACCAGCGCGCCGTAGAGCGTTGCCAGCAAGGCGACCGCCATGAAGGGACCGAGTTTCGAAGGATCCTGCATGTTCGAGAACATCTGCACCATGCCGAGCAGCGTGCCGATCATGCCGAACGCCGGCGCGCAGTCGCCGATGGCGCGATATATCTTCGAACCTTCGTTCAGGTGCATCAAAAAATTGTCGCGATCGCGCTCGAGGTTGTCGCGGATGAATTCGAGATCGTAACCGTCGGCGACGTAGCGGATTCCCTTGGCGAGGAACGGCTCGTTGGTATCGACCTTTTCTAACCCGACCGGACCCTGCTTGCGGGCGATTTCGGCGATACGCGCGAGTTCATCGACCAGGTCGCGCGCCGACAGACGGCTCATCGTGAAAGCGAATTTGGCGCCGAGCGGCATGCCATGCAGGATCGCGCTGAGCGGAAACCGGATCAGCGTCGCCGCGAACGAGCCGCCGAAAATGATGATGACGGCGTGGATGTCGTAGAACATCCGGAAATCGCCACCCATCAAAATCAGCGTGCACAGCACGATGGCGCCGGCGACCAGGCCAATTAGCGTGGTGATATCCATTCTGAACTCCGACGCGTACGCGAACGACCTGCCCGTCCTGGACGGTGGCGCGCCCCATAGGGGGCCGCGCCAATTGAACCCTACGTCGGCGCTGTTAAAGACGCGTTACCGTAAAAATAAGCATTAACAAATCCTTACGCTGCCTAACTGTCACAGAAGGCCCAATTGAAATGATTGAGCAAAAAGCCGAAGTGCCTAACGCGCCGCGCAAGTGCTCGGCTCGCTTTCGCACGGGGTGGAGATGATGCGGCACATGCGGCCCTGCACAAGCAAACGGGTGGCTTAGGTGGCGCGCTCGGAGGATGTGGAAGAATCTTGATAAATCGTCGACTTACTGAAAGGTGCGGAAATTTTTGTCCCTTTGAAGTGGAAAGGGTATTTTGAACGTCCCCCGCCGCGCGGCTCTGCCTAAAACAGGCGAGTTCCTGAGTCGTAAACGAGTTCTGAATCCCCCCAAAAATAATCTCCAAGACTCCCCCGGTAGAATCGCCGGATGTTTTCACCGCCATGGGAACGACACTCAAGACCTCCGCCGAGCAATTACACGTCGCGCTCCTGATCGCGCTGCTGGCAGCGTCCGCGACGAATTTGATGCTGGTTTGCTCTTGGCTTTAGGCCGAATTGGACTCAGACTGCTACTCTGCGCTGCTGGCCCAAGTCCGCTTTGCCCCCGATAACGGACTCAACACGGACATGTCGGCATGTCCGAGTTGTGCCAGAAGCCGACATCCTTGATTTCGCATGATATAAACGTGTTCCCGACGGCGTGCTGTACGCGGAACCGGTCGTCAAGCACTTTGGCAGAAAGACAACTTGACCATGACTGATCGATACGCCGTCATCGGCAATCCCATCGGCCACTCCAAGTCGCCTCTGATCCATCGTGCATTCGCACAGCAAACCGGCCAAGAGCTCGAGTATACGGCGATCGAAGCCCCCGAAGGGGGCTTCGCGGCAGCTGTAGACGCCTTCCGCCACAAGGGCGCACGCGGGTTGAACATCACCGCACCGTTCAAGCTCGATGCCTTTTCCTATGCGACCAAGTTGCTCGACCGCGCGCGTCTTGCGGGTGCCACCAATGCGATGTCCTTCGTTGGCGATGTGGTCGAGGCTGACAACTTTGACGGCGTCGGCCTGTTGCGTGATATCGAATACAACCAAGGCATTCCCCTGCCAGGCAAGCGCGTCTTACTGTTGGGGTCAGGTGGTGCAGCGCGCGGCGCCTTGCTGCCCTTACTTGAAGCCAGACCGGCAGAGCTTGTGATCATAAATCGGACGTTTGAGAAAGCGCGGTCGCTCGCTGAAGCCTTTGGCTCGTATGGCTCGGTCATCGCGAGCGGTTATGACAGACTAAAGGATGCGGAACGCTATGATGTCGTGATCAACGCCACGTCGGCAAGCTTGCGGGGCGAAGCTCTCCCGGTCTCAGCAAACTTCTTCAGTAATGCCTCGCTCGCCTACGAACTCGCCTATGGCAAGGGGTTGACCCCATTCTTGCGCCTTGCCCGCGAATCGGGCGTCGCCCGAGTTTGCGACGGCGTCGGCATGCTCGTCGAGCAAGCCGCCGAGGCTTTCGCTTGGTGGCGCGGGGTAAGGCCGGCAACAGCCGCGGTAATTGCTAAACTGACTGTCCCGTTGACGTGAATGTCCGCTTCGGGTCAAACTCGGACCTCGACGCACTAAAGCGCGAGGTCCGCTTTGCCCCTATCAACGGACATCGTCAGCGTGGCGCGGCATGTCCGAAAAGTGCCAATAGGCGACATGCTTGCAAAGGCACGGATCCGGGCTAATGCGCAATGGTCGTTCGTTTGTGTCCGCAAGAG